>CALXME010000032.1 GCA_944389395.1 uncultured Clostridia bacterium
TGGCATTGGTTCCAGGTATGGATGCCAAATTTTTGTTAAAAATTTGGCATCCATACCTGGAACCAATGCCAACCCAAACCTGGAACCAATGCCAACCCCAACCTGGAACCAATGCCAATTATTCTTGAGAAAATACTTGAATTTTATGAGTTGCTAAACCGGTCACAGCCTCCACTGCTTGAATAATATTATTTTTCACATTAACATTATCTGCACCTTTTGCTGTAATAATGGCTCCCTCTATTTTAGGCTGTATAATTTTTTGAGTAATAGGAACTTTCTCTCCATTAGTTTCTTGATAAACAATATCTTTTTGTGAATCTGTTTCTTGTATTTTGCGAATTCCCCCTGATGTATCTGTTTCTTCTGTATTGCTTACTTTTGAATTTTCATTATACATTGCGACTACTTCACTAGATTCCGAACAATTAATAAAAACATTTACCTCTCCCACACCTTGAATTTTGGATAATATATTAGCTAGTTTGTTTTCTAATTCGCTAACTTCATGTATTTTTTGATTTTCTGATAAATTTACTTCTGTATTACTACTTGCTAATTGTTTATTGCTATTAGTATTATTTTGTTTTGTTGTTGTTTTTTGATTTCCATTCCAGATAATATTAATAATAATAATGGTAATTATTGCAAGTACTACAAAAAATATTAGGTTTTCAATTTTCTTTTTAGAACTTCCATTTTTTCCTTCTTCTGTTTCTTCTTTTTTAGGTATTAATCCTTTTAACTTATCTCTAAACATTTTTCTTTCACCCCATATTCTTCCATTAAAAATTTTTTGATATTTTGAATATCTACCTTTGTAATTTTTTTAGAATCATCTCCTTGCGTTGTTTCCTCTGATTTTTCTTCTTTTTGAATATTGGTATCTATTGTTTTTATTTTTTGAATTTGAGTTACTATTTTATTTTCAATTTCTTCTGTTTGTTCATTACTCTCTGAGTTTTTTTCTATTTCTATTTTTTTCTCTACCTTTATTTTTATTTTTGTAATTTTAGTGTCTTCTTCTTTATCAGAAATAGTAGCATCTACTTTGCATTTACTTAATTCATATCCTTTTTCTTCCAATTTTTTTGTAATATCTTTTTCTAATTCTTCTACATACAATTCTTGAATTCGTTCATCCATAGATGTTTGTTCAACTGTAGTTTGTGCATTTGCTGTTTGGGTAGAAATAGAATTTGTTAATTCTTCTATATCCTCTTTCAACATATCCTGATTTCCTATCCATGGTGATAAAATGCAAAACAATATATATATTCCCATCACCATTCTAATATATTTTTTTATTTTATTATTTGGCAATAACATTTCTAAAATAGATATCACAACAATTGCCAAACCTAAATTTTTCGCCCAAGTATTTAAAAATTCTATCATTTTCCTTCCTCTTTATCTGTACATCATACCTGTATTAGACATTTTTATAACTAATGCTGTTCCAATAATAAGCATTACAGAAATAGAACATAAAATTGCTAATAAAATTTTAAAAATATCACCTATTTGTTCTAATAAACTAACAATCTTGGTATCAGCAATAGGTTCGCATACTCCTGCTAGCAACTTGTATGCTATTGTTAAAACAGTCAGTTTTAGCACAGGCATTACGCAAATTCCAATAACAATAATGACACCTATTAATCCAACTGCATTTTTTAAAATAATGCCACATCCTAAAACAGTATCTACTGCATCTCCTAATATTTTTCCAACTACAGGAATCGCAGAACTGACAATTGCTTTCGTCGTTTTGGCTGTTACTCCATCTACACTACTAGACAAAGTACCTTCTAAAGATATTACACCAACAAATATAGTTAATATAATTCCTAAAAACCAAACAATTCCAGATTTTAAAAAAATGCCTATTTTATGAATTTGTACTTTATCAGATATTTTAGAAATAATTACTAAACTTGCAAAAATTAGTACAAATGGAATAATAAGATTTTGGATAATATTTCCCATAAAATTTATCATAAATATAATTATTGGTTCTAACAAGCCACTTGTAGTAATGCTTCCTGTATACAACATTAGTGAAATTAATAATGGTACTAGTAAATTCATAAAACCTACTAAATTAGTACAAGTATCTCTTACCATTGTTACAATTTCTGAAAAATTTGTCATAACTACTGTAATAATTAAAATATATTGTACATAATAAATTAATTTTGCAATATTTTCATTTTCTAAACTTTCACTAACAGATTTTAAAATACTATGTATCATCACAATAACTAATATGATAAAAATAGACCTAACTCCATTTACTACTTCTTTTCCTAGCAAATTAAAAATTCTTTTTCCTAAACTTGTATTATCAACTTCTCCTTTCAAAGCACTATCTAAAATAGTATTTATATCGATTTCTTCAAAAAATTCACCAGTATATTGTTGTGCACTTTTAATAAAATCTGTAATCCCAAATTCTTCTTGTTGTTCTTTTATTGTTTCTTCATTATCTGCCTTACTAATCGGAGTAAAACAAATTAAAATAAGAACAAAAATACAGATTATTTTTTTCATTTGTAACTCCTTTTCTTCTACACCTAAGGTAATACTTTTAAAATAATTTCTAATAAACTAGACAAAATAGGAATAGACATAGATATAATAATAATCTTACTGCCTAATTCTATTTTACTGGCAATAGCTCCTTCTCCTGAATCTTTACAAATACTAACAGCAAATTCTGATAAAAAGGCTATTCCTGTAATTTTAATTAAAATTGTTAAAAATTGTTGGTTAATAGATGCTTTACTAGCTATTGTCTGGATTAAGTTCATAATTCCTGTTAGCTCGTCCATTACTAAAATAAGGATTAATACTCCTGTCAACAAACTAATATATATTGCAAATTCTGGTTTGTATTGTTTTAAAAGGATGATAATGATAAGTGCAACTAAAGCTATTCCGATTATTTTAATAATTTCCATTGTATTTCACCCTTTCTTATCTTGTCTTATTTTTCCTACTTTTTATAAATTAAAAATCGTTCTTACTGTATCAAATAAACCACTAATTTCTTTAATCACCATTGTTAGTACAATAACAAGTCCAGCCAAAGTTGTCATCATTGCTTGGTCTTCTCTTCCAGCTCTTACTAATACTTGATGCAAAACAGCCACTAATATTCCGATTGCTGCTATTTTAAATAATAGATTAATATCCATTTTTCTCTTCCTTTCTGCATGTATGAAATTTTTATATTAAAATAATGACAATAACCAAACCAATGGTAGTTCCTAATCTAGAATATAATTTTTCATTTTTTTGTTTTTCCTCTAATGCCTGTTTAATTTGAACTGTTAAAAAATTTTGTGTAATTTCTATTTGACTAGTTTGTCCTTCTATATCTGTTTGTCCCAACATTTTAGATAACATACTTAGTGCCTGTTTATCATCTTTATTTAAATTGTTTTGTGTTTCTTCTATTGCCTCTTTCCAAGCTGTTTCTGCTGTTTTGCTTAACATTTTATTTCTTGCTAAACCGAAAATTTTTGCGATATTTTCTTCTGTACTTTTTTCTATTTCTTCAAAAATTTCTGGTATTGGTTCATAAGTAAATTTTATTTTGGATTTAAAAACATTTAATGCATTTTTCATTTCTTCTAATTCTTGTAAGCGATAAGTATATTTTTTTGCTAGCATTTTTCCTATTAAACTAGAAGCTATAAATACAAAAAATAACATGATATATTTCACAACTTGCATTCTTTTCCCCCTCATCTTTCGTTTGTTTTTTTACACATAATCTATGTATAGTTTTATTATATGTTCTTTACTAGATATTTAGAACTGATATCATATTTGTTGTTATTTTTTTAGTTTGAAATAATAGGTTCTAATTTTGAAACACTGCGTAAGCGACCAAACGAACGAATGTGAGTGCGATTGGAGCAACCTACCATAAATGTTTATTTTTGTAGGTTGCGACACAAAAAGTGTAAAAAATTAGAACCTATTATTTCAAAACAAATAACAATTAACTATCATTCAAAAAAATCACCTTTTCAATTTGCCTTGTTTCCACCAATTTATTAATTTCCACATTATTTTTAATATCTCTCATATCTCTCCCATGCATCGTAAAAATACCTTTTACACCAGCAGTCAGCACTTCTTTTATTGCTTCTACATCTTCCTTTGAGCCAATTTCATCACAAGCAATCACTTCTGGAGCCATACTTCTAATTAACATTTTCATTCCTTGTGATTTTGAAACATTCTCAACAACATCAGTCCTCATTCCAATATCATTTTGAGGAACACCTTTATACATAGCTGCAATTTCTCCTCTTTCATCTACCACCCCACAAGTCTTACCTTTAAAATTCATTTCATTAATTCCATTACTAATTTTTCGTATAGCATCTCTAAGCACTGTTGTTTTTCCTTTTCCAGGGGGCGCCACAATTAAAGTATTATAAATAGTTTGATTTTTAAAATCTACTATTTCTTTTAAAACTGAATTACTACAATTTCTAATTTGTCTTGCAATCCTAAAATTTAGACTTGTAATATATTTAACATTTAAAATTTTCCCATTTTCCTCTACAATTGTTCCTGCAATGCCTATTCTATGCCCTCCTTTTATTGTTAAAAATCCTTGGCAAATTTGATTTTTATAAGCATAAATTGAATTTTCGCATAACTTTTCTAATATTTGTAATATTTCTGTTGAATTTACTGGATACTGAATTAAAATATCAGCTTGTCTTAATTTTAATAAAATAGGTCTATTTACCCTTACTCTTATCTCTTGTAAATTTTCTTCTATTTGACTATTTTTTTCGAATGTGTTTTTTAACAAGGAATAAATATGTATCGGAAAATATCTAATTACTTCTTCTATCTGCATTTTTTCTTCTTTCTTGGAACATTTTTATCAATAACCTTATGCTCCATTATTTTTTATTTCTCCAAAAAAAGAGAGCATATATTATTAATACTTAACATATTAATAATATATGCTCATCTTTTCTTTTTAGAACTTATTTTTTATTTCTTATTAATAATTGTTCTATAAATTGCTCCAGTATCTCTATCATATTCAAATTCTACTTTATAATCATCCTCTACATTAATACTACTTTTTATTAAAGTAATATTTTGTTCTGTCACTTCATACTCTTGTCCATCAAAATTAATCTCTGTTATTTTTTTATCACTTTCCTCATTATTTGTTTGTATCACTGTTAAAAGTCCTTTTACTGTAGCACCTTTTGTGTTTGTACTTTCATACATAGTAAATTTACTATTAAATATTTCTAACTCCTGTTGGTTCATACTAGTAGCTGTTTCTCCTGAATTTCCTAAAAGCTCTGTTAATGGTGTTATATACAAAATAGGATTTTGTGCACCAGCTATTCCTAGTTTTCCCATTTGGTCCTCATTTACTTGTTCAATTCTTTCTCCAATAGCATTTACTAAATTCGTTCCTGTTCCAGAATCTAGGTCATTTAAGGTAACTGTATTATCTTGTGTCATATCTTCTATTGTTACATTTCCTGTTATTTTGACATTATTTTCATAATTATATTTATATTGTACTATTTGTGAGTCTTGTTCTTGAGTTTCTTCTTCAGTATTTTGTACATTATCTACTTCTGGCTCTTTTGTTATTTTTCCTGTGTTGTCAAATTCATAACTTTGATTACTACTTATAAATGTAATTTTAAAAGATGTATCACTTAATTTTTCTAATTTCATATTTTGATAATTTACATCATTACCAGTATTTAAAGTTGTTTCTATATCTTGGTCAGTAATTGTATTACTATCTTGCCCTTGTAATAATTTTGTTGATTTTGCATCTGCAATTAATTTTTCTACCATTTCTTTTTCTTGTTCAGGTGTCAATTCTTCATTTTGAATTTCTTCTTGATAAGGATAACTAATACCTAACTCAAAACTTTCTGATATATTTTCTGTTTGTATTCCTGTATATCTAATAGTAAGATAAGCCTTTTGTGTTTCATCCGTATTTTGTAAAGTTACTAAATATTGTAATTCATTACCACCTTTTATTTTTTCAAGTTCAAGTTTTCCTTCATTTAATTGAACAGTTATTTTATTAACTATTCCATTTTTTTGATATATAACCATTTCTAATTTTTCAGAATCTATTGCTCTATTATTATTAATGTTTTCTTGCATTTTCTCAATGGTATTTGTATCTATTTTTTCTGAACTTTGTAGCATTTGATTTATTTTATCTAATAAATTAGTATCATTTTTTAAAACATCTAATATTTTTATAATTATATTTTTTAATTGTGTACCATCTAGGGTTAATTGATATCCTACTTCTGTATTTGTTTCGATTTTTGTAAAATTATTTTCTTGTAAGTCTGATATTATTGTATTTATATATTTTTCTTGTAATTGTTTCATTTCCTCTTGTGTTAAAATAGGAGAATTTTCTGAAACTTCTAACTTTTCTGGTACATTAGAAAAAGTAGATGTCAAACCTAAATTTTGAACTAATTCTGGTAAGTTTTCATTTCTGATAGCAATATAATTACTTCCTACATAATCTGTTTGTAATCCAGCCATATTCCCTACTTGTCTATAAGAAATTGGAAACTGAACATCATTTCCATAATCTAAGGTAATATCTTGTTGTGCCTTTTCATTTGAATAATCTACTTTTCCAGAAAAACTAATACTAAAATTATTAGCACGTTCTGTTATTTCTTTAGCATTTGGTATATTGATATTAAAATTTAATGTTCCATTATTTTCGTAAGCTGTGGTTTTTAATTTTTCATAATATTGCTTTAAATTAGTATCTATTAGTCCTGTTTCTTCATCTAATAGGCTAGAAGCGTATTTTATAAATAATTCTTTGTTTGTTTTAAAAGCATCTGTTGCAAAATAAGTAAAAGCAATTCCTCCTATTGTTAATAAAATTAGTATTAGTAAGACAACAATAACAATTAATAATTTTTTACTTTTCTTTTGCTCCATTTTTCATTCTCCTTTGTAATTACAAATATAATAAATAGATAAATAACATATCATAAAGTCATTTATCTATTTTTGATTGTTTTATATTATTCTTCCCAATTATGATAAATATTAGACACATCATCTAAATCTTCTAGATTTTCTATTAGCCTTTCCATCTTTTCTTTTCCTTTTTCATCTAGACTAACTGTTGTAGTTGGTATCATTTGTACTTCTGCTTCTAGGAATTCTAGTCCCGCTTCTTCTAATTTCTCTCGTACATTAGAAAAATCTGCTGGGTCTGTAATGATTTCATAAACTTCTTCCTCTGCTGAAAAATCTTCTGCTCCTGCATCTAATGCAAGCATCATTAAATCATCTTCTTCCATAGAAGTAGAAGCTTTTTCAATTACTATCATTCCTTTTTTATTAAACATGTAAGATACACATCCTGTAGTTCCTAAGTTTCCTCCTGCTTTATCAAATACATGTCTTACATCTGCTGCTGTTCTATTTTTGTTATCTGTAGAAGCTTCTACGATAACTGCAACTCCATTTGGTCCATATCCTTCATATACAATTTCTTCGTAATTTTCATTACTACTAGATGCTTTTTTGATAGCATTATTAATTGTATCATTAGGCATGTTCGCTGCTTTACATTTTGCAATTACATTTTTTAGTTTTGAATTTCCTGCTGGGTCTGGACCTCCTTCTTTTACTGCTATTAATAGTTCTCTTCCTAGTTTTGTAAAGATTTTTCCTCTTGCTGCATCTGCTTTTCCTTTTTTTGCTTGTATATTATGCCATTTACTGTGTCCTGACATTTTAATTCCTCCTTCTCATTTTTTTCAGTATTTATACCTCTTCCGGCTGTTATATCATATAAACTATTTCATGAAATTTCTTTGTTATTCTTTGCTTATTTATACAGGTTTTCGAAGTTCTTTACCCAACGAATTGTGCCAGAAATTTTATGTTGTTTTTATGTAACTAGCTTGTCAGATTGCTAAATTTATCCAATTTTAAACAATACTATAAGTATTTTATCATACTTTTTTTATTTTGTGTAGTATTTTTTTACAAATATTTTTTGTATTTTATTCATATTAATAGTATATATCCTGCTTCATTTTTTTGCTTGCAATAAAATTGTAATTTGTTATTTACTTAAAATTTTGAATTTTTTATATTCTGCTTTAACATTTTCTTTAACTATTCCAAGAAGTGCAGTTACTGTAGCTTCTATCATTTTTTTATTCTCAGGGGTTATTTGCTTATATGAAGATAAAATTATTCTTGCATTTTTTACTAATGAAAATTTTAAATCTTGTATTGTCTTTGAATTTGTAGAATTAAGAATTTCAAAAACAATGTCTATCACCTGTTGCCTTGTATCCATATCTAAATCTTTCAACCAATTCTTAATTGTCTTATCTATAAATTTACTTTCATTTGTAACTTCCTTTAATACAACAAATTTTTTTCCTAATACTTGCCAAGAATATGCATCATGTTCCATTAACCCTTTTTCATTACTTTGAACTATCGTATATTTTTCCTCATGATTTAATAACATTCCAAATATTGAATCTTGTGGAATATATGTTGTTACTTTATTAATTACTCTCTTATATTCTTCAGTATTTATTATATCTTCATGAAAACCTGGACCATCATTATTATAAACATTAATAATTCTTTTTTGTATTTCAGAATCAACAAAAACAGAAGCATAAACTGCTAAATTTCCTCCTTTTGAATGGCCTCCTATTCTTATTTTTTTATATGGATATTTTTTTGCAATATTTTCCAAATACTTTTTTGCAGAAATTTGTGATGCAATGTGGCTTTTAAAGCTTATATTGAAATCTTCTTTCCAACCAATTAATGTATTGTCAGTTCCTCTATATGAAATATAAAGTGTATCATCAGGTAAAATTACTGTAATAGCAGAAAATTGTTTTTCTTGTTCTGGATCTATTTTATTTATGTATTCTAAAGCTAACATTTCACCAAACCTTTTACTATTGCCCATTATTGGAAATAAATCTGCATCATCCTTCCAAAGAATTCTCATTTGCTTTTTATCTGCTTTTTTAAATCTTTCACTTAATTCTTTTATTGATACCATTTCATTTTTGTTTATTAGATTATCTAACGGAAAATACGAAAATCTATTTAATATTAAACTATCTATTTCATTAAACTCCGTTTTATTTAAGTTTAAATCTCCTCTCCATTCAACATAATCAATTATATTTGCCATAATAATCTCCTTATAATTTAACAATCTATTTTTCTATTAGATTGATTTTTTTACCATCTATTTAATTGTCATCTTGTTGTAAAAATATGAATTTTAATTGTTTAGATAAATTGTCTTCTATTGAATTATATCACACAATCATTTTTTTGTCTTTGAAACCAACAAAATTTGAAAAAACTATATTATAGTTTTTCTATTTTCGTTATTATACAGTAATTATCCCCCAGCTTAGCTGGGGGATAATTACTTAGGCTCCTGTTACTTTTTCATTATTGTTTTCAATTTCTTTTTTAGAATTTCCCTTATGTTTTACTATTTCAACTATTAAAGTAATTGTTCCTAGTGCTAAACCGATTAATACAAGTATTAATGTATTTTTTCCTATAAAGTTATTACTTGTTTGAACAAGACACTCTTTAAATATTTTAATACTATATGTCATAGGTAGTAATGGATTTAAAAATCTAAACCCTTTATCAATAGTTTCAACTGGGAAAGTACCACCAGATGCAGCCAATTGTAATACTAATATAATTAAAGCTAAAAATTTACCAATATCTCCAAAATTTCTAATTAAAAATTGTATAATAGTCATAAATATAGCTCCAACAATTGCACATTCTGCTATATATATTCCCATATTAGCAACATTAAATTCTAATCCCAATTTTAATAACAATCCAGTGACAATACCTTCTACAATGCCAATTGCAATATATAATAAGTTTTGAGCTAATTTATTTTTATAAGTATAATCAAATTTTCCAAATCTATGTTTTTGATCATAATATAAAACAACATAACACATTAATGCTCCAACCCACAATCCTATAGATAAAAACAATGGAGTAAATGCAATACCATATGAATCAACCTCTCCATAAGGCTCTTCATTAATAACAACTGGTTCAGAAACAAAATCATTTAAACCATTTAATTTTGATAATTCAACTTTTGATTTTTCTAATCCATTATTAATTTCGGTCTTAAACGTTTTTACACCATCTAAAAGTCTCTTACTTCCATCAACAGCTGATTTACTTCCCTCATCTAATTGATTTAAAGCTTCTTTTACATTTCCAGAACTACTACTCAAAGTTTGAAGCCCTTGCTCTAAGGATTGTGATCCATTTAGTACTTGATTTGTTCCATTTTTCAAAGTAGATACACCATTAGATAAAGTTTCAGTTCCTTGTTTTACTGCAAATAATCCATCTTTTAAAGTTGCAATATTCTTAATTAATTCATTCATTTCTGAAGTACTATTTTTTAAAGTTGAAGTACCATCAGAAACTGCTTTAGCACCTGCTTTTAATTGATCTGAATTTTTACTTAAATCTTGTGTTCCTTGAACAAGTGCCTGCCCTTTTGCATCTATGTTAGATTTATTTTTAACATTTAAAATTTGTTTTGCATTTTCTGCTAAAGTTCTAATGGTTGGATTTGTAACCTCTTTAGAATTAATAACCGTATCATAGTCAATAATAGACTGTAAAATTGCACTTTCATTTTTATCTATTGTACTTACACCTACTACATAACTTTGAATACCATCACTCAAAGATTTTGCTCCGTCAATATATGAATTTACTCCTACATTCAAAGTCTGTGCACCATTATTTAAAGTATCTATTCCTTGTGTTAATTGATTTATTTTATCTCCACCATTTTTTGCAACACTATCAACACCAGTATTAATTTGATCTAATGCATTATTTAAAGTTGAAGTACCACTTGCTAAACTATCAATTCCATTATTAACTTGCCCAATTCCAGAATTTAAACTTTCACTACCTTTATATGCATTTTCTACACCTTTGTTAAATTCGCTATATTTGCTATTAAGCTCTCCTACTCCATTATTTAAATCTTGTAATCCACTATTCAAAGATGAAGTACCATCATAAATTTCGTTTGCCCCATCAGAAATATCTTGTAAACTATCAGGAACTGCAGATAAAGTATCTGATAATGTTGAAACAACTTCTTTTCCAACTTTGCTTTGCAATTCCATTTGAGCTGCAGTAACAACTTTATTAATGATTTGAGATGCCAGATAATTTTGTTGTTGATTAGGAGTATATGTAATTGTTGCAACCTTTTTTTGCTCTTCACTAGCACTATTTAAACATTCTGTAAAATCTGATGGAATGGTAATAGTTGCATAATATTCTCCATCTTGTAATCCCTGTTTAGCTTGATTTTCATCAACTACACATAAATCTAAAACATCTTTATCTTTTAGCTCTTTAACTAATTCATTACCTTGATTAGTATCATCTTGACCTTTATCTAAATTAACAATGGCCACCTTTAAATCTGTTAAATTTCCATATGGATCCCAATAAGACTTTAAATAAAAGAAACTATAAATTAATGGTATACACAAAACCACAATAAAAATTATTGTTTTAAAAAATTTTTTGTTTTGCATTTTATTCTACTTCCTTTCTTTTAATACCATATTTTAAAATTTGAAGGACGTTATCTGCAATATCCTTTTCATCTAATTTAGCATTATCTTCATTCCAATCTATTATTAATGCTATGTACATTTTGTATATAAGAAAAGTAATAATATTAACATCTTTTACGACAATTTCTTTATTATTTACAGCTTTTTCTACTTTGCTTTTTATGTAATCCTTTATTCCACTATCAATGATCTTTAAATTATCTTTTAGCTTTTCATTATTAAACATTTCAGATTCTTTAATAAGCATCTTAAAAAAATCACTTTCATTTTTATATCTAATTACACTACAAATTACACTTTGAATGTTAACAAAAAAATCATTACTTTGTTTTTCAGCCTTATCTATAATTTTTCTAATATTCTGCAGTTCTTCCTTTATAACATCTTTTAAAAGTTCCTCTTTGCTACTAAAGTAACTATAGACTGTTTTTTTAGTAACTCCTGTTTCACTTGCGATTTCATCCATTGACACTTTTTTAAAACCATATTTTGTAAATAGTTCTTTTGCGGCTTTTAGAATTTGTTCTTGTTTCATATTATTACTCCCTTCTTTGTATACTACTATACCGTACTAGTATATTAGTATACTCTTTGTTTTAGAATTTGTCAACAACAAATAAAAAAAAATGAGAGTAATTAACTACTCTCTATGTTAACTCCTATTTACTTGCATCTGCTGAAAGTTCTTCAATTGACTTATTATTTGCTTGTAACAATGCTCCACTTGTCCAAGAAGATGTTAAACCATAATCTATATAAATTAATTGTCCTTACATATAAGAACAAATATCACTACCTATTACAACCATTGGGTATCCCATGTCTTTTGGCTCTGCTGGGTATCCATTCCAACTCTTTAAGAAAATGTTTGAAATCATCTCTTCACCTTCTTTTGCATCTCCATTTGGACTTGTTGACTTATTGAAATCTTCTGTTAATCCTGTTGTTGTATCTCCTGGATTAATTGCATTTATTCTTATTCTCTTATTTATAAATTCAGATGACATACATTTATAAGTTACATATGACTCTAAGCATTGTTTTGCAAAAACATAAGCACTCTTGATTAAATCAGGATGTTTGTCATACCAATCCATCGCATCTTCCCAAGTAGGTAAATTAATAAGTTCCACTGCTTTACTATAAACTTGTTGCCAGCCAAATCCACCTACAGATGAAATATAAGTAACTGATCCATGTTCTGATATTCTATCTAGTAATTTTTCTGTCATATATTTTTGACTGTAGAAATTTACCTTTTGTACTAATAACTCTTTGCCAGGGAAAGCTGCAATACCATGACATAAGAATAATGCATCAATCTTTTCTGGCAATTCTTCTATTACTCTATCTATTTCTTCTTTTTGGCTCATATCCGCTTGAAAAGCCTTTGTTACAGGTAAATCTATTTTATTAATATCTATTGCATATACATTTGCTCCTAATTCTAATAATAGTTCCGTAGCTGCTTTACTCATTCCTGAAGCAGAGCCTGTAATAACTACTGTTTTCCCCTCATATCCAAATAATTTTTTTAAATCAATAATAAACCTCCTTCTCGACAAATAAATTGTCGTATAAATTTACATTTAAATAATATCACTTAAAACTTTTATTTTCAATTCTAATTATGAAAAAAATAAAGATTCCTTTGATATTTTCTTAATATATTTATTTATACTTCTTTTTACATCTGCATTTATTATATTTCGCTATAGAAATAGAGATTAGTTCTAACATCTATAAATATTGTGCATAGAAATTGTAATTTGTTATTAAATAATTGAGAAAACAATTAATAAAATTCCAACTATTATAAAAATTCCACCCCATACTCTAAGAACAATTTTCATTTTAGGATTTTTTAATAATTTATCTGGAATTCTAGGACTTTTAAGCCTCATAAAAAATTGAGGAACTAAAACCATAAAAATTGCAACTATTGTAATTAAAAATCCTGTAATTAACATACAATACCTCCTACTTACAAATTACTATATTTCCTACTAAATTAAATTATAATTTATCAAGATTATTATATCTTGACAATATTAACTTTATTGCCATACTCTTTTATAATATCAATTAAATCTTCTACTTTAAGCCATACTGTTGCTGTATTATCATTTGGGTGTACTCCTATAATGTGTTTATCTTTCATAAAATCTTTATCAATATAAAACATAACTTTATTATTCTTGTCATTTAATAAACCTAGTGGTGTTACTGAACCTGCTTTTAAATTCATTATATCTAATAAATCATTTTCACTTGCAAAACTTAATGGTCTTGTTTCGTTTTTCTTTCTAAATTCTTTCAAGTCAATTCTTTTATTTCCTTTAACTGTTATAAGATAATAGTTTCTTTTTTTATCATCTCTAACAAATAAATTTTTTGCATCATATTCTGGATATGGTATGTCAATTTCTTTTAATTCTTCCATATTATAAATAGCTTTATGTTCTGTTATTTCATACCATATATTTTTAGATTTTATTAAATCATATATTTGTTTTTTCTGCTATCATTTCTGCTGATATTTCTCTTAATCTTTCATATCTTTCTATATCATAGTCATTGCTTGTATATGTTAATCCAGCTTGTGCTAAACTTTGTATTTACATAGCCCATTTTAACCATTTTTCCATTTATAATCATCTCCATAAATTACTATTCACTTCTTAATGCCAACACAGGATCTTCTTTTGCAGCCTTTCGAGATGGAATAATTCCACCTATCAAAGTAAGAATAATACTTAATACAATCAAAATAATTCCCGACATAAATGGTAAAAATGCCTTCACATTTACCCCATTTGCTATAGTCGCAATAATTTTATTAATAGGAATTAATAACAACAATGTAATACCTACTCCAATAATTCCTGCAAGCGCACCAATAATCATTGTTTCTGCATTAAATACTTGTGATACATTATGTTTAGATGCTCCCATTGCTCTTAAAATTCCAATCTCTTTTTTTCTTTCTAATACACTGATATATGTTATAACACCAATCATAATAGAAGAAACTACTAATGATATAGCAACAAAAGCTATTAATACATAACTAATTGTATTAACAATAGTCGTTACAGAACTCATCAATGTTCCCACCATATCAGAAAATGAAATCACTTTATCTTCTTCTCCATTTTCTTGCATATGATTATTATAATCATTTAATAAATTAGTAATTGCTTTATTTCCTTCAAAATCTTTTGGATAAATATCAATTCCACTTGGTTTATCAATATCTGCATAATTTAAACTTTTTAGATTATTTTCATAAGTAACACTTTCTTTAGACATAAGTGAATTAAACAATTCTGCCAATTCTTCTTCATTCATCTTCATTTGAAAAGCACTAAGAAAAGCTTTTTCATCTATACTAATGGCTCCTGTAATTGCTTTTCCTAAAGTTTGAATACTAGATTCCATTTGTTTTTGTATGCTTTTACTAATAGTCCCTATCACATTTTGCATATATTTTTCCATAACAGCAGATATTTGCCCTTCTAAGTTTTGAGAAGTTATTAATTGTGATATATTGCTAGTGATAATATTTTTTGCTTCTTGTGAATTAAGATATTCTATAAGGTACTTATTTAAATCTTCTACACTTACTAATTCATTATCATCTACATATTTTTCATAGCCAGCCAAAATTTCTGTCATTAATTCTTGCAATTGTTCCTGCGTAATCGTCAAACTACCATTTTCCTGAATAATTTCCTGTATTTTTTTGTTCAACAATTCTGTTACTTCTTTTGACTGCAAATACTCTGATAATTGCTTACTTATTTGGTTTATACCAGCTTCTGGTTTATTTTGTATGTATTTTTCATAGCCTTTTAAGAAATCACTTAATATTTTCTGTAGATTTTCATTTGACACAGAAATTTGAATGTTATCTAAAAGATTATTTACATTAAGTGATGGTAATGAATTTTGAGTTAATATATTATTCAAGTTTCCAAAATCCATTTTTATTTTTGATGAATCTATCTTAAAAGCTGACTTGATAGCATTTGTATCTACATCAATTAAAGAATTCATATCAAAAGAACTTTCTTCTGGATTATCAAACCTTTTACCTGTAAATACATTTATTTCTGGGTTGGCTAATTGTTCTTGTACAATTTTGCTATTTTTTGCATTTTCTATCACATAATCAGTCAAAGATGCTGGATAATAAATTCCACTCAATAACATTGTACTTGTTGCACCTTCTTTTGGTTGCACAATTCCAACTATCTCTAAGTCTTCTCCATTTGCTACAAGTTCTTTCATATATTCTGTATTGTCAGTTTTATCACGCCAAACTTTATATTCTTCATCATATTCATAACAATCACTATTATTAATCAATTTAAAAGTAGTTCCTAAAATATCATTGTATGAATAAGAGCCTAAATTGTCTGGTGTGTTTACTTCTTCTCCTTTTGAAAATTGTGCAACTAAATTTTCTAATTCAGTATAAGCTCTTAATCCTAATGTGTATAACAGAAAATCACTAATATTTCCTCTTGATGTTAAAACTAAAACACATTCATTATATTTTGTAGGCCATTTCCCTGCTTTTATATCATATTGACTTTCATACAAATTCTTATCTTTTGGCATTTGAAAAAATACATCTGTACTCATCATGCTAGACATCATACTATTTGTAGAAGCTCCAGACCCAATTCCTAAACTTGAAAAAGTAATATCTGGATTTACCTGTCTTAAATTTTCAACATCTGAACTATAAATTTTAGGTGTAACATCATAAGAATATTCAATTGCTTTTGCATAATCTTTAATATTACAATTATCACTTTCTAAATATTGTTTTAAAGATACTAAATCATTTGAACCTATTGTAGAAAACATACTTGTTAATTGCTTACTAATATTAATATCTCCATTTTGTTTATTATCTCCATCATCATTGTTAGAACCTATTAGTAATGAACTTAAATCAACCCCTGTACTTTGTATTTGCAAAGGATATTCTGATAATGTATCTTCTTCAACTGATTTAATATATCTATTAACACCATTTGACAATGATAATATTAGTGCTATACCAATAATACCAATAGAACCAGCAAAAGAAGTTAAAATAGTTCTTCCTTTTTTGGTTTTTAAGTTATTAAAACTAAGTGATAATGAAGTTAAAAAAGACATAGTTGTTTTTCCTAAATTTTTATGTACAGTTTTTGTTTGCTTTTCGTTTTCTATGATATAAGGATTTGTATCTGAAAGTATTTTTCCATCTTTAATGTTAACAATACGAGTAGCATAACTTTTTGCAAGTTCTGGATTATGTGTTACCATTACTACCAAACGGTCTTTTGCTACTTCTTTTAATAATTCCATTACTTGTATACTAGTATCACTATCTAATGCACCAGTTGGTTCGTCTGCAAGCACAATATCTGGATTATTTACTAATGCTCTAGCTATTGCAACTCTTTGCATTTGCCCTCCAGATAATTGATTTGGTTTTTTATGCTTCTGGCTAGCTAGCCCTACTTGTTCAAGAGCTTGTATTGCTTTTTTCCTACGTTTACTTTTAGATACTCCTGAAATGGTTAAAGCTAATTCTACATTTGCTAAAATGGTTTGATGTGGTATCAAATTATAGCTTTGAAACACAAAACCAATGGTATGATTACGATAAGAATCCCAATCTCTATCCTTGTATTTTTTAGTGGAAATCCCGTTTATGATTAAATCTCCTTTATCATAACGGTCTAAACCTCCTATTATATTTAAAAGTGTTGTTTTCCCAGAACCACTTGGTCCAAGAATTGCAACAAATTCATTATCTCTTAAATTTAAGCTTACATTATCCAAAGCTTTTTGTATTAAATCTCCTGTTTTATACTGTTTATGAATATTTTTTATTTGTAACATAAATATATTCTCCTATAAAAGATATTTTTATTGGTTTAGATTTTATTCCTTATTTTATTTTTT
>CALXME010000033.1 GCA_944389395.1 uncultured Clostridia bacterium
CTTAAAGCTTTTAATCTCACGCGCATAGCGCGTGGTTTTTGTTTCACTTCGTTTCACAAGGCTAAAGCGTAATAAAAAGCCATTCGTGTGAATGGCTTTTTGCGACGCTCTGCGTCTACACGGGTTTGGTCCTTGTGAGACCAATATAAATAATATTATTTACAATATATATTATTCATTTATCTATTAAAATTATACACTAAATTTTGAAAAAAGTACAGTATTTTTAAGATTTTTTATAAATATTTTAAATTTACTGTTTTTCTAGCCATTCATAATATTTTATTAAATATTCCCAACAGCCTTCTTTATCAGTTATTCCGTTATAATTGTCTTTAATTTTTTCTATAATTTCATTTTTATCTATCCATCTTACTTCTGAAACTTCTTCCTCTTGTAATTTTAATTTAGTTTCATCTATTTCTTTATTTGCTACATAATATTCATTAAAATGATTATTTACAATATTACCTTTTATATTAGTTGATATTCCTGCACCTATGAAAGTTATATCATTTTTATTTAGTTTAATTCCTAATTCTTCTTCACATTCTCTAAGTATAGATTGAAAACCAAATTCTCCTGCTAAAACATGTCCTCCTGCTGTTACGTCCCATGTATTAGGCCACATCTTCTTATTTGCACTTCTTTTTTGTAATAATACTTGTCCCTTTGAATTTATTATAAAAACAACAACTGCTTTGTGCCATAATCCTTCTCTATGGCATTTTTCTCTAGTTTCTATTTTTCCTGTGTATTCGCCTTTCTCATTTAAAACATCAAAATATTCTTCCATCCTATATTTCTCCTTTATCCAAAATTCCATAAACCATTGCTATATTCGTTGGCACAATATATTTTGCACCTATTACTTCTGCAACTACTAATACAAAAGCACACATTGCCCTTGTGGCATACCACCAATCTGGATCATTTACTCTGGCTCTTATTTCATCTAAAGATATTAATTTATAATATCTTTGTGTTTCGCTTTTTCTTGTTTCTATATCCATCATAATTGGTGAAGCATCATCTTTATATAATGTATTTTTTTCATATTTTATTCCAGAATATCTTGCAAATTTTTCATGTCCTCCACCAGCTAATATTAATATATCTGCTTTTTCTTTTGGTAAATTTAATCTTTCTTTGATAAATGCTTTTACTGTTTCAAGATTAGTAGTTGCAAAATTTTCGGCTAAATCAGGAAATTTTTGCATTACATCAATAACACCAATTGCACTATTTATACTTTCCTTTATTCCATTATCATAAATTGCTATTTCTGTTGAGCCTCCTCCTCCAATAAAAACACAGACTTTATCTTGCACAAATCTAGTTGTACCAAAAACAGTCAATTCATTTTCTCTTTCTTGAGATATGATGTTAAAATTATAGCCAGTTTCATTTTTAAATTTTTCTAAAAATGCATTTTTCTCTAAATCGTTTAAAGTCCTAAAAATACTTGTACCACATACATATATATCTTTAGATATATCCTTTAATTCTTTTATACTTTCAATTAATTCATTAACATCACTTTTTCTTAATTTTTTATCTTCATTATAATGTTTTTTAAACTGTATTGTTTTTTCTTCTAATCTTTCTATATTCTTTCCATTAAATTTATCTACCTTTGTACAAGTTGAGCCAACTTCCACAATTATTTTATCCATTTATATACCTACCTTTCTTGACCATTTTTATCTTTATTTTTAAATCTATCTGGAACTTCTATTTCCATAGGAACTAAAGTTCCATTTTCTACAACATTAACTTCAACACCAAAACTACCTAATCCATCTCTAAGTAATTGTTCGTGTTGTAGCCAAAGTGGAAATATAACTTGTTCTCTCACATCTCTAAATATCTGTCTACTAATTCCATTATATCTTTTAGGCATCGTTTGAAGAATTTCTTCTTTTCTATCAGGAAAAGCCTTAATTAAAAATAAAATTCTTTCTTTTGCAGTCTTTACATATTCTTCCTGTGATATTTCAGATGTTTTATATTTTGTTATTGCAGAGTCTTTCAAAAAAGGCACTTCATTCCAAGGAATGTTCCAAGTTTCGTGTGCTGCCTTACCGGTACATAATTCTCTACAATCAAAACCAGGTCCTACATAATCAATATATACATGATCACCAATTTGTATATCTAGATTTACACCACCTTGAGTATGTATTCTTTCATTAGAGCCACTTTTCATATCTTCCAATATAATTACTGCGTCTGGAACAGCAGATTTAACTTCTTCAATATATCCTCGCACTCTATCTCTATTAAATGTTTTCCCATTAGGAAGTTTACCATTTACACCTTTGGGGCAATCACATCTGGCTGTCATCATCTGAACAGGGAATTCATGCTCAACTTTTTTCCAATCATCTAAAGAATTGATTACATACATCTTATTTAATGGGCTTAATTGAGGTAAGTATTTATCCACTAAAGCAATTCCTTTACATTTTTTATACATATTTATCATTGGTAAATGCTCTTTTTTGCTTAAATCCAAAATCATAATTCTTGCTCCTCTAAAATTTATATTTATATTATCATAAATTGATAGATAATTAAAGAGAAATAGTAAAATTCATTTACATTTCTATCTCATAATCATTTTCCTGTTTGCCTCTATCAAGATTACTGACTTGTTTTTCAATATCCAAATCCATATATGTCTCTTTTTCAAAATCTCTAATTAAATCTTCTTCAGATGGAGCAGAAAACTTATGACAAACCCAACTAATAAACTTTTGAACTGTGATTTTAAATCTATCAATAACTTTCTTTAAATAGTTATTTTCTTTTTCCAATTTATTTATAATTTTCTGATATTGATAATCTATTTTATAAGTTTCATCTTCATATTTATTTTTTATTTCTTTTTCCTTTTGCTTAAAGTCTAATTCAAGTTTTCTACATTTTGCTTTTAATTCAATATTGTTTGCTGTTAAAGATTTTCGTTCTTTTTCAAATTTCTCTGCTTTATCAATAATATTAGCTTGTTTTGATAATTCTTTAAGCAATGAAACATTTTCTTGATGGAGCTTTTGTATTAATTCATCTTTTGGCTTAATAATCTCATTTTCTATCTTTTCATCTCTATTTAGCATAATCTTTTTAATATCTTTTATATCAGGTGTTTCTGGCAGTTCTAATTTAATATCTTTTAATATTTGTTTAGCATTTTCATAATTTGTAATTTGTTTATACTCTTGTATTGAAAAATGTGCTCTGTTCGTTATTTCTACTAATTCTCCCCTTTCTAACTTAAAACCCTTTTCAGAAATATGCTTAAAATATGCATTTTGTAAATCTCTATAACTATTTTTGCCTTTCCAAAAATCTCTAGAACAAATTTTATCAATTTTATTTCCTTGCTTATCTTTTGTATGAACTACTGGAATAAATAACAAGTGCATATGTGGTGTATCTTCATCTATATGAACCACTGCTGATATAATATTTTCTTCTCCTAAATTTTTGTAATTGCATATAAAATTATAATTTTCTTGAAAATATCTTTTACTTTCCTGATAACCTATTTCGTCAAAAAATTTTTGGTCAGAAGTAAATACCATTTCACACATTATAATGCTATTACTTCTTATTTGACCTTTTAAATTGTTTCTTTCTTTTATTCTATCAAATTCTTTTATATAACTTAATTCATTTTTCTTTATATAATAATTTAATTCTGTTTTACTACTATCTATATTTTTATTTGAATGATTTTTTGTTTTTCTTTCATTATGTCTATATGCTCCCATAGCTTTTGCCCTAGTTAATTTTTCATTTCTAATTATGGCATAACTCATATTTTTTTCCTTGCTCTCTCTTAAACTCACGAGATAAGATTTTCTTGTCTAACACACTAGACAAACAAGTTTGTCTGTGTGCCCTACGGGGTTTCCCTAAAAACTGCTAAAGCATTTTTTAGGCTATACTTTATAACGGCAACAGCCTTTATAAAATATAGTGAAGTTGCATTTTAGAGTATTTCTTGCAACTTCATATCAGAGCAAAATTCTACGAAGGTACTACTGCATTTTCGCCATCAAAGTTAGCATATAGGCTATCGAAAAATCCTTCTGGATATTTTCTTTCATAATCACGATTATATATAGTAGTTTTATTATTTGCTATATTACTTGTCGCTATATTTATATTAGAATTACCCAAATTATTATATAAACAAATCACTAAATAATTTGTTATATTTTTAATACTATTATTGTTTCTTGCAATATCTAATAATTGAATTAAGTTATTTTTATTAATTAAAGAAATTTTTGATAATATTTTTGAATTAGTTATTATTACATTTCCTACTTTTAAGTTATCTGCATAATATAATCTATTTATAACATCTTCTAATATTGACTGTTCTTCTTTGGTAAAATCATTTAATTTGCATTTTTCTTTTACATCATTTAATGAAATATTTTCTTCATTACTTTGAGGATTGATAGATTCAGTATTGATTATATTAGTTTTGATATTATTAGGATTGATTGTAGGTAAATTTTCCATATCAAGAATTGTATTTTCTACTTCTGCAGAACCGTAATTTTTACTGTTCAAGACTTGTAAATTTTCCGTACCTACAAAATTCTTTATATTTTCATGCTGTATTTTTCCAAGATATATTAAATTAGGTTTCCCTAACCCTTGTCTCTTTTCTGCAATTAAATTAACATCATTTAATTGTTTAAATGCTTTTGTAACTGTCTTTTCTGACAAGCAAAGTTTATTTTGTACTTCTTCTCTTGTAAATATTAAATAAACTCTACCTTCTCTATCAAACCAATGATTTTTTTGTGATAAAGATAATCTATCTAGTAAGAAAGCATATAATATTTTACTATCTGAATTTAATTTTTCTTTATACAATCTATTAACAAATAATTCTTGTGGTATTTGATAATATTTATTATTCAATGTTTCATTTATTTTATAAAAATCTATTTCGTTCATCTTTCATCCTTTCCAAGACTTTTATTGTCTTTAATTTTGATGAAAGAGCATATTTAAGTTCTATACAGTTTTTTTAAAACTTTTTAAAACATTTTTTATACACTTAAAATTTTTTTAAAACATAAATTTTAGAACTATTTTAGAACTTTTCATAGTATTTTTGAGAACTGCATAGAAAAAGAGTATTAACCAAAATCCATTGATTAATACCCTTTCAGACTTTTGCAATTTCCTTGAGTTCTCTCAAAATTGCTATCGTATGGTCGAGGTGGTCTAAAATTCAGTATTCAAGCATTTCTCAGCGTTTTTGACAGTGGTTAAATAGCCATTTTACACACTATATTTTCTTGACAATAATTATAAAAATTTGAGTACTGCATCTTTTACTGCATAACTTTATAAGGTGGATTTGTTATAAATATGAAATTGTAGTATTGTATAAAAAAGAAACCTAGTAATTTTTTACTAGGCTTTTATTTTGAATAAAATTAATAATTAAGTCCTTCTCTATAACCTGCATTATAAGCTCCTATATCACGACCACCTTTACAAGCATTATATAACAAGTATAATTTCCATAAAATTCACACTGCTTTTTTCTTTTGTAATATTTTCACAATTATTCTATTGTAATTTTATAACCACCAAAAAGATTTTCTTTATTTAATTTTTTTATAACACTGTTATTTTTTGCTTCTTCTTTATCTAAAAACATATAAAACACATAATCATTACCATCTACAAAAAGAAAAATTGCAACATGCTCTCCATCTGTTAAAGTAACTCCCTCTCCACTTGCATCATCTAATATTAGAGTTTTAAAATTAACATCACTATTTTTAAACCATTTACCATTTGCTTTTTTTATATCTTCACCTAAAGAATTAAAACTTGATTTTGATAATGTTCCACTTCCATATCCATATACTTCACTTTCTGTTGCTGCTAGTCTTAATTCGTAATATTCAGTAGAAGGTGTATATCCCCATTCAATATTTACCATTGATTTACCTTGACTATTTGCTATAATACATAGAATTACTACAATAATTATTGCAAAAATTATAATTTTTATTAGACTAATACCTTTTTCGCTTTTCACTAAAAAACACCTCGCATTTATAATTCAATTATTTTTATAGATTAATTTACTTTTTTAATCTGTATTTTTTCGATAACTTTTTATACATCTAATTCAAATATTAAAACAGGTTGATTATCCCAAAATGACGAACCCCAGAACTGTAATGTTATTTTATTACTACGATTATTTACACCAAATACCATTTGGGCATTACACGTCGTTCCTGCTATAATTCTTTCAGGACGTATATAACTATTAGGATACGTTCCGCCTACTTCTCCCTTTTCATCTATTATTTTAAAATTACTGTTATTAAAATATATTGAATTTTTCGATGAAATATTTTTGTAAGTATAGTCAATTAAGAAAATCTGCGGATAACTCTCATCTGCAAAACTATTTCTTTCTGTCATTTCTCTTATTCCTGTTATTGTAATAGAAGCTTCTCCACCATCACTATCCAATATTGAAGCTTCTTCGTTCAAATGAAGAATTGGTATTGTACTAGAATCACTATTAGATGATGAGTTTTTTTGTATATCATTATTTGCATTAAAGATATTTATAAATACTACTATACACAAGATTATTACTATTATAAGCAACAATGAAATTAAGCTAATTCCTTTTTCATTTTTCATTTGAATTTCACCCCCTTTTTTTATCTTTGGTAATATCTATATGTTTTAAAAAAATTCACCCATTAACATATAATAATTAACAAACATCCATATAATATCAATAATACCAATGGTTAGAGAACATCTCCCAAAACCTAATGCTTTATTTTCGTATTGCCATATAGCTTTAGTCCAAGATTCATTATTTTCGTTTGTTCCAATTGCTATTGCTCCAAAAACTATTGATAAAATTCCTAGAATAGGGAAAATAAAAATTGAAATTATACCAAGCACATAACCAGCAATAGCTAATCCCTTATTATTTTCTTGCATATAATTTCTTCTTGCATTATTTGGAATATATCTATTTTGAGATGTTAGAGCTCCACAATGAGGACAACTCTTTGCTTGGTTTGAATATTCTTTGCCACATTCACTACATATTATTAACATATATTAAACACCTCCTATCTTTTGTAAAATTTAATTACATATTACAAGTCCTTATTCCCTGTTGTATTTTTCTATAATAAAATTGACTTGTTTACTTGATAATTTATTATTGATTTGTGCTAGTTTTAATAATTTTTGTATATTGTTCCATTTTGTAGTTTTGCAATACCCTTGTGCAGTTAATTCTATGTATTCAGTTATTTCTTCAAATATATAAAAAGGCATATTAAAGTCTTTGTTCATTTCGTCCATTTTATTGCTCCTTAACTTCGATATTCTTAAATATTATATCAAACCATAATAACAACTTCAAGATATTCGAGGAAAAATATTCGAGCTTTTCGAGGTTTTATGATAATTTACTTGCTTTTTGAAATAATAAATCAAAAGGTGGGATTTATTATGATAGGTACAATATTAAGGAATATAAGGAAAATAAGAGGACTAACACAAAGCAATGTAGGTAATGAACTAAATCTAGCTGATAACACAATTTCAAATTATGAAACAGAATATAGTAATCCTAAATTTGATACAATTCAAAAATTTATAAATGTTTGTAATTTTGAAATTCAATTTGTAGATAAGGAAAATAAAAAAGTATATACTGTTTATGAATTATCAAAAGAAATGGATTTTTAAATTTGACTTAAATGATATAAAGATAGAAGATAATAAATAAAATGTGAACTTCATTATTTTTGGTAATTAGCACATATTCAAAAGTATGTTTGCACGTTGCAATTAAGGTTGCAATATATTTTTTTATCGTGCAACGCAGTCAAACTATTGATATTACTGTACTTGAATTATATTGGTTGCACGGTTGCACTATTTTTATATAAAAGATTATAAAAAATAAAATATTATATATATCAAAAATAAAAAAGTATAAATAATATATATATAGTTTTATAGAAATTACGTGCAACCATGCAACTAAATTATAAAGTGCTTGATATTATTACGCTTTTTATGGTTGCACTATAATTTTTAATTTTTTTACTTTTTAGAATCATCTAACTCGTCAAAATGAATAAAATCATAAACTTGATTTTCTTTTTTAGGGTCTTTTTCCCTTGTAATTTTAAAATGTCGTTCTTTAATAACTCTACCACAATTATTTTTGAATTGAGTTTCTTTCATTTCTTTAAAACTGTATTTTTTACAAAATTCTTTATATATATTAGGTAATTCATAAGAGAAACAATTTGCTGGAGATAAATCAAATTTACTAGCATCTGTTCCACCACATGTACTTGTCAAATACCAATTTATGAATTCATTACATTGCCCTTTAGGAGAATCGTCAAAAGCTTGTTTTAATAAACTTTTCATTCTTGGAGTATGTTCTAGTTTTAGTTCTTTCATTTGCCATTTAAAATACATATACCTAGCTTTATTGGCGAACCAACACAAGCTACCGTGGTCAAGACTGTCAAGAACACCTTTTTCATCAGTATACATATCTTTAACTTTTTTACCTTTTTTAGAGAAAGCACCTTCACTCATTTGATATTTAGTAATAGTTTTTGGGTCAGTTGTGTTCAAAACTAATTTATATAGTAAATCTTCGTCTTTAACACTATCGTCAATATGATATTCAGTAGGAAGTATTAAAACCCTACGATTCATACCTTCTGATTTATCATATAGTTCAAATTCAAAGTTAGTGCAAGCAATTATTTGTGGTAAAATATCTAATCTTCTTTTAGGTTTAAATTTCTCATTAATTTCAACAGGGTCAGTACCTGTAACAGCACCCTTAATATTAGTAAGTGCATTCCTATTATATGTTTTTGGTATATCATCTACTATACAGCAAATGCCTTTATCTAAATCTTTTCCCCAAAAGCTATCGTTTGAGTTATCAAATATTTTGCTTTCATTAAACATATCTTCTCCTAAAGATAATCTAATCAAGCTAGTGTATAAACTCTTTCCGTTTTGTCCTCCACCACTTAAAACTACTATTTTTTGAAGTTGATTAGCAGGTACCATACTAGCACCAGCTATAACCCATAGCCATTGTTCAACTGTTTCATCTGTTACTCCCATACTGTTTCTTGCTAATTCTTTTATAAATTTAGTTATAAGTCCACCCAAGTCATCCTTATGTTCTTCAAGCCATTCCTCGCTTTGCCAATTCCAGTTATATACTACATCTGTTGGAGGTCTTTTTCCTATCCAGTCAAAATCATAAACGTCTGGTATAATACAACTCATTACTTTATTTTTAGCAATTACATATTTATCGCTTCTTGCAATTATTTTATTGTTCTCTATACATAACTGCATTACTTGCACCTCCACTTCTTTGAAAAATGGTTCTTTGAAATTTTGGTCGCTGTATCCTTTTAGTTTTTGCTTTCGCTCAGGTACATTATTTCTATATTCATAATTCCCATCTTTATCTCTATGCAGTAGTTTGTTATATGTTCCATCTTCATTTTTGTCAGTAACATAAAAGTCCAATTGATTATATAACCATTCGGCGGCTCTACGTTCATCTATTTTATCACTTTTTTTAGATTTTGTCTTTTCCCATTTTCTTTTTTCTTCATCGTAAACCCAGCCACTGCTTTCAAGTGTTGCTTTGTAGCCATCCCATCTATCTTCTAAATCTCCGAATAAATCACTATCGGGCATAGGTGTTCCTAATTTAACTAAAAACTCATCATGTATAGCTTGTATTAAATCTTTAAATTCGTCTATTTCAAAACCATTAGACAACCCAAAGTAACTACAACGTTCAACTATATGATTGTGTCTACTACCGTCAGTCATTTTCATTAACTGTGTAAATGGTGTGTTTGTAAGAGTGTATTCACTTTCTCCTGGCTTTCCCTCTTTGTGTAAGTCTTTATCACTTAATTTACCAAAAAGCCAGTAAGGTAATTCATCTAATTCTTCTATATTTATTGTATCAGGTGGAATAGGTGTATCTAAATTCCAACTTGCAAATTCAATTCTATCCATTCCACAAACACGCATATTTTGAACAGCGTGTATTTCTTTGCCTTTTTTATTTTTCCAACTAGCCTTACAATCAAATTTATAACCAAACCAGTTAGTAGCATCAGTCATTTCTTTTTCATAAAAACTAGGTAATTTAAACAGAAATTGTCCACCACGTTGAGTTTTTAATATTAGACATTTTAACCTAGCATGTACAATTATTCTTTTCATTGTTTCAAATTCTTCTTTGTTATCATAATCTATAAAACAACAGCTCATAGGAACTTGTCTAGCATAATTAACTTTTTTCTTTAAAATTTGTTCATAAGTTAGTTTCTTTTTTTGATTAGGTGTTTTGTTATCCTTATATATTCTAGTTTGTGTTTCATCACCTGCTTTGAATTTATCTTCATCAAAATATGGTGAAGTTTCTGGTAAAGGATGAAATACTATCTCTCTATACATACACATATTTGAGAAAACCTCCCTTCTTTTTTATATCCTGCTTTTTGTTTACATAATATTTTCTATCAAAAAAATATTTTGCAAGTCACCATAGCAAACAATTGTTTTTAAAAAGAAATACTGCCCTTTTCGTATTTTTATTAAAAATAAATTGTTGTCTTATCTTTTGTATTATTTCAATTATTCTTTCAAATTGTCGAAAAGTTGCTTTCCTTCATTTTGTAAAATTTCTTTAAATTTTTCCGCTTCTATGCACCAACCTCCGAAATTTGTACCATATTCTTTGCATAGTCTTGTTGCTTTTGATACATTTACTTTGTAATTGTTAGCAATATCTTTGGCATATAGCAATTTGGGCATTGGCTTTTTATTTAAAAGTACGTCTAGCTTGTCGCTTATATCTTTTAATATTTGTGTATTTTCATTCATACAAATACTCCTTTCTAGCATAAAAAAATTTCCTTAATTTCATCTGGAGTTAAGTGTAAAATTTCGCTAGATTTTTTTATATCATCTGGCAAAAATTTGACTTTGTTATTTATCTTTAAACTTAATGTAGAACTACATATACCAAGTTCTTTTGCAAATGTTTCTAAAGTATAACCTTCGGCAATAATCCTACCTTTTAATTTGTTTGAATTTGTCATTTTTCCCCTCCTTTTTAATTAAGTCTTAGTTGACATACTGTTGAGTTTTTAGTTAATTAAAACTTAACTTTGAATATATTAGCATATTACTAAATAAGAGTCAATAGTTAAATAAGAAAAACTTTATTAAAATGCAAAAAGCAATTAGTGGTGTTAAATTTTTCTTGACTTTATCAAACTATCATAGTATAATATTGATGGAAAGGAGGTTGTGATGAATAATTCAAATATAACTTTTTCGGAACGACTGAAATATGCTATGGAAATACGAAATGTCAAACAAGTAGAATTAAGTAAAGCAATAGGAATATCGAAAACAAATATGACTTACTATATATCAGGTAAAAACAAACCCAGAGAAGATAAGATAAACTTAATTGCGAAAGAATTAAATGTTAACCCAATTTGGCTATTAGGATATGATGTACCAATGGAACAGGAACAAACTGTAAATGTATTAGCAATAGCTAACAGAATAAAAGATTTAAGAATATATAATAATTGGACTAGAAAAGAATTGGCAAATAAACTTGGCTTAAGTGAAAAAGAATTAGAAGGCTATGAAATAGGATACAATACACCAAATGACTATATAAAGTATAATATGTGTAAAGTATTTAATTGTACTATGGATTATCTAATGGGGCTAACTTCGACTAATTTAAAATTACAACTAAAAAAATTTGAAGAACAAAATAAGTATAAAAGATATTATATTTGTAAAGAAGATTTTGACTATCTTAATGAAATACATTTTTTTAAATTTACAATTAAACAAAAACAAGAACTAAAAAAATTTGCTCAATATTTATATTGGCAAGATAACAATAATATAAAATAATATAATCTATACATATTTTTATTTTAATCTAATAAAAAAGGAAAATGTACCATAGGCTCGCAACCATATACATTTTCCCAACAAAAAGACACTCGAAAGGAGTACCTCTTCACGATTATTTTAGCATATAAAAAAACTTCTTTCAAGTGGTTTTGAGAATTTGAAAGGAGAGTTTTTATATGAAAGAGAAAAAAAGAACGAACACAAGAACTAGAACTGTTGGAAATGGTGAGGGTTCACTATTTAAAAGCCAAAAATCGAACTGTTGGAAATTTCAATATTATGACAGTAGTGGTAAAAGAAAAACTATACAACAAAAGAAAAAAGAAAGTGTAACAGACTTCAAAAAACGTGTAACAGATTTAAAGAACAAATTGAATAATGGAACATATATTGAAAAATCTACGGAAACATTTATTAGTATATTAGAAAGACATGTTAACCAAAAATATATTGACGGAATTACAAGTGATAGTGGTTATTTAAGAGATAAATACACAGTGAATCAAATAAAAAATTCTTGTGGTAATTTTATCAATAAACCTATTCAAAAAATTACAGTATACGAAATAGAAGATGCAAAACAATATATAAGGCAATATGCTCAAACAAGTATTGATAAAATTTGGCGACTAATTCATAAGACTTTTCAATTAGGAGTTGCAAGAAGGAAAATAATATTTAATCCAATGGATGATGAAACATTAACAAGACCAATTTCTATAAAAGAACCACAAAAAGTAGATGCACTTACTAGACAAGAAGAAACACACCTAAGAAAAATATTAAATACTAATGAACGTAATCACAAATATAGAAATATTGTATTGCTTCAACTTGATACAGGTATGAGAATTGGCGAAGTATTGGCACGTTCCAAAAATGATGTAGACAACAAAAATCAAACATTATCTATTCATAACACGCTTACAAAAGATAAAAATTCAAAAATCATTTTAGGGAAACATACAAAAACATACAATAAACGAACAGGAATTGATAAGGGAAAAAGAATTATTGATATGAATAAAGAAGTTCAACAAATTATACAAGAACAATTACAACAGAAAATCACAAATATTTACGGACTTTTGTTTTGGGACTATATAGACAATACTTTTGTAAAGTATTATGAAATAAATTCGTGGCTTAAAAGATTAAATAAAAAGTATAAAATAACTAATTTGGAATTATCTAGCCATAATTTAAGGCATACTTACATTACCAGGCTAAGGGAAAAAGGTGTTGATATGAAAGTTATTCAATATTTAGTAGGACACGTTGAAGGAAGTGCTATCACAGACGAAGTTTATACATCTTTATCAAAAGAATTTATACAAGATGAAATGAAAAAAGTAAATTAAAATTGTACTGCACATTTACTGCATCATTTTAAAACAAAAAAATTCCTAGAACTAGCTTTAATAGCTAACTCTAGGATTTTTAATTTTGGTCGAGGTGACAGGGATCGAACCTGCGACCTCATGGTCCCAAACCACGCGCGCTACCAACTGCGCTACACCTCGATGTATTTTATTTGTTTCTAACCGCTTATATAATATAACATATTTTTAAAACTTTTGCAATATTTTTTCAAAAATTTTTCAATTTCTCTTGAATATTCCTTTTATACACAGTATAATAATAGAGTATATTATGTATTTGCGCCTGTAGTTTAGCTGGATAGAATGGCAGGCTACGAACTTGCAGATCGGGGGTTCGAGTCCCTCCAGGCGCACCAATGACGTATCTGTTCGAACTAATAGAACAGAATTGATACAAAAATCAATCAGAAAATGAATCTGGTTGATTTTTTTGTTGCCTAAAAACAATATTAAAATCATCCAAACGAAAGGATGGTGTTAATAGTGAAGATAATAAAGCAAGAACTACAATTTGAGGAATGTCTAAAACAAAGGCTTGAATTTATATGTGAATTTGCTAAAGTTACCCCTACTTTTATAAATGGGAGCATTAGGAAATTAGAAAAAACTAATCTTACATATGTTGAACCACATAGAGTAATTGTTAAAAATATTACTTTTTTAGTTTTTAATTATTCAAATGATGTATATATTTCAAATTTAACTAAAAAGATTAAATTATCAGAGTTAGAAGAATATTTGAAAAACATATAAATTGTAAATATTTGACATTTCTTTAAATCGTGATATAATATAGGCAATAAATTATGTATATTTACTCGGCAAGAGCTAGATTTATTATTATGAGTACTTTGAAAAAATTATATTATATTGCATTATTATATTTTAGTTTATGATAAATGGATTTAAGAGATGTCATTAGTACTCGTGTACTTTGATGTCTCTTTTTTTGAAGTTAGGAGGTTATGCAAATTGAAAGATGAAAAGAAAAAATGTGGGTTGTATATGAGAGTATCAACCGAAGACCAAGCAAGAGAACGGTTTTAGTCTTCCAGAACAAAGAGAAAGATTAGAGTCTTTTTGTAAATTTAAAGGCTATGAAATAATAGATTATTACGAAGATGCAGGAATTAGTGCTAAAACTGGTAATCATAGACCAGAGTTTGAAAGATTAAAAGATGATATTAAGGCTAAAAAGATAAACACAATAGTTGCTTTAAAACTAGATAGAATAACTAGAAGTATTTATGATTGGGAAAATTTAATGACTTTTTTAGATGAAAACGATGCTTATTTAGATTGTGTAAATGATGAAATAAATACAACAAGTGCCAACGGCAAAATGATTTCAAGATTATTAATGAGTGTTAGTCAAAATGAAATTGAAAGAACAAGTGAAAGAACTAAAGTAGGTTTAGCTGGTGCAATTAAATGTGGTCATATTCCTCACATTGCCCCATTAGGTTATAAGCACGAAGATAAAAGATTGGTAATAGATTATTCTACTAAAGATGTTGTAGTTAGAATATTTAATCTATATTATAACGGCTATTCTTATCAAAAAATAAGCAATTTATTTAACGAAGAAAAAGTATTAGGAAAAGATAATTGGCGAGATTCTACCATTGTTACTATTCTTGAAAATGAAATATACAAAGGAGATTTTGTTCACGGAAAAAGAACAAAGAACCCTACTTATTATGAAGATGTAGTTGAACCAATTATTTCAAAAGAAATGTGGGCTGATTGCCAAGTACAGAAAAAGAAAAACTCGAGAAGTTATCAAAGAACATTGACATATTTATATTTACAAAAACTAAAATGTCCTAAATGTAATCGTATTTTAGGTGGTAAGGCTACTACAAAGAAAAATGGCAAGACATACTTTTACTATTATTGTAATGATTGTAAAGTTCAGTTTAAAGAAAATGTAATAAATGAGTATTTTGAGCAATTTATAGATGAATTAACCGACTATGACTCTGTTGTAAATCAATTCTTCTTGCCTATGATAAAGCAAAAATTTGATGAACCTAAAGAACAATTAGAAAAAGAAATAAACAATCAGAAAAACAAACTAGAAAGAATAAAAAAAGCCTATATCAATGGAGTTTTTGAATTAAAAGAATATAACGAAGAAAAGAAAATAGTTGAAAAAGCAATTAGTGAATTAGATACTATTGATTGTGTAGAAGAATTAAGATTTACACCAAAAGATATATTATTAAAAAGAGATATTGATTTTATTAACAAAATTAAATTAGATACAGAATATCAAGAAAGAACTAAAACTTGGAAAGATTATACTAGACAAGAACAAGCAGAATTAATAATGAAATATGTTGATGATATTGAACTAGAGTTAATTGGTAACGAGGTTTCCGTTAAAGAAATAAATTTTAGAGAATCAATTTGTAAACCTTGTCAAGAATTATTTGATAAAGGTTATATAGATACTACAAAACCTGCAATATTTGGTAATGTACTTGGTAATATTAGATTTAGTAATTATCTAGCTGAAGAAGAAGTTGGCGAAATCATTATGAGATTAAGACAATATTATGATGTTGGTTATACAGAGGCAACTTACTATGTAGAAAAGCACGTATTCTATTTCAATTTCAAGGAAGATAACTCTGCTATTGTTAGAGTATTTCCTTTAAAAGATTACTACAAATTAGATCCAGATAATAAAATGGAAAC
>CALXME010000034.1 GCA_944389395.1 uncultured Clostridia bacterium
AAATTTGGCATCCAAACCTGGAACCAATGCCAACCCATCCAAACCTGGAACCAATGCCAACCCCCAACCTGGAACCAATGCCAACTATTCAAACACATCAAATTCTTGAATCGAATTTCCCCTTAAATATTCTTGTATTGTCATCTTTCTTGCGTTTTCTCCTTGTATTTCTAACACCTTCAAAATCCCTTCCTTTGTTTTAACAAAAATACCATCTCTCACATCTGAAACTAAAACAGTTCCATTTCTAATAAAATTCAAATTTTCTACCATAATATCATCTTCTGTTGCAACATCTACTTTCCAAAACTTTATTTTTTTACCATTTAAAAATGTATAAGCTCCCATAATAGGGTTTAAACCTCTTACTAGATTCTTAATTTCTTGTGCTGTTTTAGTACTCCAATTAATCTTAGCCATTTCTTTATTTAACATAGGTGCTAAAGAAAAATCTTCTCCTTGTTTTTGTCTTGGTGCAATCCCTTTTTCTATTTGTTTTAAAGTTTCAACTAATAAATTAGCTCCGATTTTTGCTAATCTTTCCCATAATTCTCCTGTTGTTTCTTCTTCTCCAATGTCCACTTCTTGCTTTAATATCATATCTCCTGTATCCATACCTTCATCCATATACATGGTAGTAACTCCTGTTTTTTTATCTCCATTTAATACAGCCCATTGAATAGGTGCTGCACCTCTATATTGTGGAAGTAAAGAACCATGGACATTAATACATCCTAATTTTGGAATAGAAATAATTTCTTTTGGTAAAATTTTTCCATAAGCTACCACACAAATCACATCTGGATTTAATTTCTTAATTTCTTCTATTATTTCTTCATTATTTTTTATTTTATTAGGTTGATAAATTTTTAAGCCCTTTTCCATAGCAAATTCTTTTACTGGTGATGCTATTAATTTCATCCCTCTACCTTTTGGTTTATCTGGATTTGTTACAACACCTATGATATCATATTTTGCATCATATAAAGCACTTAAACTTGCTTGTGCAAAGTCAGGTGTTCCCATAAATAAAATTCTCATATATTTTTTATATGATATATTGACTTAAATATATCATATTCTCCTTTCTCTCTTTTATTTTGTTTCTTCTGGTTCTATATATTCCAAAGTTCCTGGAATAATTTTATCCATAAAAACTTCTCCATTTAAATGGTCATTTTCGTGGCAAATAGCTTGGGCTAGCAAATCTTTTGCTTTTACTTGCATTCTTTTACCAGTTCTATCTGTATATTCTGCAACCACTTCTTCTGGTCTTTTTACTTTAGCAAACTGATTTGGGAAACTTAAACATCCTTCTTCTACTTCATGTTCTCCTTTTGTTTTGATAATAATTGGGTTAATAAATACAATAGGACCTTTATCATCATATAAATCAACTACAAATACTCTTTTTAATATTCCTACTTGTACAGCTGCTAATCCGACTCCATTATATTCATGCATTGTTTCAATCATATCATCTATTAAAGTTTGTAATCTATCATCTATTGTTTCTACTTCCCTAGATTTTTTCTTTAAAATTTCATCTCCTGCTTGTCTTATTTTTCTAATTGCCATTTCCTTTTTTCCTCCTTTTAACTCATATTATTAGGATTGATATCAATTATCACTCTAGTATCTTTTAATGCTTTTTGATATACTTGATGTAAACATTCATTTAATATCTCATTTGCCTGATTAGTCATTTTACCTTTAATGATAATCCTATGACGTATCCTATTTTGTATTTTATCAATTGGTGCTGGCATAGGATTAAATATTTTATATTGATTTTGAGGTAAATGTATTATTAAATAATTATATATCCAATTTTCTAGTGTTCTTATCTCTTCTTCATTTCTTCCACTAATACCAATTACTATTATATCGCAAAATGGTGGATATTTCAATTGCTTTCTTAATTCTAATTCTGTTTCGTAAAACTTTTCATTATTTTGTTTTCTAACACATTGTATTGCAAAGTTTTCTGGTTGATAAGTTTGAATAATTACTTTTCCTGAAAGTTTCTCTCTTCCTGCTCTTCCAGCCACTTGCGTCAATATTTGAAAAGTTCTTTCATTAGCACGATAATCATCTATATTTAAAGAACTATCTGCCGCTACCACACCTACTAAAGTAACATTTGGAAAATGATGTCCTTTTACTACCATCTGTGTTCCTATTAAAATATCTATTTCTTCTTCTTTAAATTTATTTAAAATCATTTCATGAGAATTCTTTTTTGAAACAGTATCTACATCCATTCTAATGGTAGAAGCTCCGTGGAAACTGTTTATGAATCTCTTGTTCTAATTTTTGTGTACCTGTACCGAAATAACGAATTTTATCACTATGACATTCTGGACAAATATTCACTAAATTCTCTTCATATCCACAATAATGGCACTTTAATTTTTTTTCATAACTATGATATGTTAAACTTATATTACAATTCTTACATTTTACTGTATAACCACAATTTCTACACATAATGAAAGTAGAATATCCTCTTCTATTTAAAAACAAAATTGTTTGCTTTTTTTGTTTTAAATTTTCCTCTATTGCCTGATACAAATCTATACTTAACATAGACCTATTTCCATTGGCTAATTCTTGTTTTAAATCTACTACTTTTATTTGTGGCAAAGAAGCTTTATTAGCTCTTTTGGTTAATTTTAACAATTTCATCTCGCTATCTTTTTGTATCGCTTTTGTATAAGTCACAATATCAGGAGTTGCACTTCCTAATACTAATGGAATTTGATTTTGTTTTGCTAAATATTCAGCTATTTCTTTTGCTTGATATCTTGGATTTGCTTCTGATTTGTATGAGCTGTCATGTTCTTCATCTATTATGATAATCCCCAAATTTTCCACTGGTGCAAAAATAGCAGATCTTGCACCAATCACAATTTTAGCTTTACCTTCTTTTATTTTTATCCATTCATCGTGTTTTTCTCCTATAGATAATTTACTATGTAATACTGCAATTTCTTCTTTTCCAAATCTTGCGATAAATCTATCTAACATTTGTGGAGTTAATGAAATTTCTGGAACTAATACTATTGCTCTATTTCCTTTTGTAATAGCATCTTCAATTAACTGTAAATAAATTTCTGTTTTTCCAGAACCTGTTACACCATATAATAAAAAGGATTGATATTGTTTCATATATAAACTTTTTTGGATTGCTTGATATGCTTCTTTTTGTTCTTGCGTTAAATCCAATTTATGGCTTTTCTCTTTTTTTTGAATTTCTTTTATATCTTTTTTTAACAAAGGCTCTCTTTCTACTTTTTTTTCTATAATTTCCAAATACTCATTTTTTACTAAAGTATTTATAATAGCTCTAGAAGTATCTGTTAACATTTCGATTTCAGGAATAGTAGCACCCTCATTATCCTTTACAAAATTTAAAATTCTTTTTTGCTTATCTGATTTTATTTTTCCTGTTTCTATTTCAAACTCTATCTCTTCTATATCTTTTTTTAAATAAATAGCTTGTATTTTTTTATCTTGTATTCTTTTTTCTATATTTTTTGTTCTAGTACCAGGTGTTAACATTAATTTAATACAATCTGAAACATTACAAAAATATCTTTTGGCGAGCCATTTTGCTAAGTCTATTTGCTTCTTTGTTAATTGTTCTTCTAATTTCGCTATTTCTTTCACTTCATAGTCTGATTTATCTTTTATTCCTACTACAAAAGCTTCTTCTAATTGTCCGTTTTTCCCAAATGGCACTAAAACTTTACTACCTACAATAATAAAACTTTCTAAACTTTCTGGTATAGCATAATCAAAAGTTCTATTTAATTTTTTTGCATTTCTATTTATGATTACTTCTGCTATCATGTTCTCTCCTTTTCTCAGGTTAGTATATCAAATTTTTCTTATATTCTCAATTGTTTTTATTAAAAAATGATATAATAAAAAAACTTATTTTATATCTCTGTATAGTTTCCTTTTTACATTTAGCTCAAAAAAAAATGACAGACTCATGTTTTCTTTACCGTCTACACAATCTATCAATTTTTCTGATTTTTATGCTTTTTCCTCATTTTCTAATCTGACTTCATTTTCAATAATAGTCATAATAATTTGTACTGTTTTTTCCAAGTCATTATTTCTTAAAACATAATCGTACAAATTAATTCTAGACTCCTCATAATCAAATCTATTTAAACGTAGTCTAATTTCTGCTGGGCTTGGCTTGTCCACCCTATTTTTTAATCTTTTTTTCAATTCTTCTCTTGGCACTCTCAAAAATATAGTTACTACTTTTGTATCATTTTTTAATAGTTCTTTTAAATGCTCTGTTCCATTTACATCAATATCTTTTACAATAATTTTTCCACTTGCAATTTTTTCATTCAATAATTTTCTAGAAGTCCCATAATATTGATTATGATGCACATCATATTCATAAAATTCTTTACGTGCTATCATTTCTTCAAACTCTTCTGTAGAAACAAAACGATATGTTTCTCCATCTATATCTCCAGGGCGCATAGTCCTTGAAGTATAGGAAGGTAAAGATTCTACATTTTCCATTCTTTTTATAAGTTCTTTTTTAATGGTGTCTTTTCCTGCTCCTGCTACTCCTGATAATATGACTAACATATTCTTACCTTCCCTTCTGCAATTTCATTTGCTGCTAAGGTTACTGGAGATTCTTCTCTTACTTTTGTTTTAGGTGAATCTCCTGCTGCAATTTGTCTTGCACGTCTTGCAGTTGCAATTACTAATTCATAACGATTATTGGCTTTTGTTAATAATTCTGTAACTGTTGGTTTTACAATCATTTTATTTCCTCTCCTTTAATTTTACTATTGATTTTTTTAATTTTCTTCTGGTACAATATTTGGTACTATTGTTTTATCGATTCTACCTCCTACAGTTTCTGGTTGAACAGCTGATAAAATAATATGTCCTGAATCCATAATTAAAACTGCTCTTGTTCTTCTGCCATAAGTAGCATCTACTGCTGTTTTATTATCTTTTGCCTCTTGTATCATTCTTTTTATAGGTGCTGATTCTGGACTTACAATTGCTACTATTCTTTCTGCTGAAACTATATTTCCAAACCCAATATTTATTAATTGCATTTGTTCCCCCTCCTTTATTCAATATTTTGTATTTGTTCTCTTATATTTTCTAATTGTGTCTTGATATCTATTACTTTATTCGTAATTTCTAAACAATTTGCTTTTGAACCAATTGTATTTGTTTCTCTATTCATTTCTTGAATAAGAAAGTCTAGTTTTTTTCCCATGTTTTCTTCTGCTTGTAAAAGATTTTTGAATTGTTGTATATGACTATTTAGTCTTGTTATTTCTTCTTGTACTGAACATTTATCTGCAAAAATAACTACTTCTTGTGCTAATCTATTTTGGTCAATTTCATGATTTGGTAATATTTCTTTTATCCTACTTTCTAATTTTACTACATAATCTTGAATAAGTCCAGTAGATTGCTCTGATATTTTTGTAACATTTTGTTGTACTTCTTCTACTCTTTGCAATAAATCTTGTGCCATTTTGCTTCCTTCTATACTTCTCATTTCTACTAATTTTTGTGTTGCCTGATTTGTTACTTCTATTAATTCTTGTTTTATTTTTTCTTCATTTTGTTCATTTTGTATGCTTAATACATCTGGATATTTAGATATTTCTGTTACTTCAATATTAGCTAATATATTTTCTTCTTCTGCTAATTTTTTTAGTTCTTTTATATATATGCTTGCTATTTCTTTATTAATTTGTATTTTTCTTCCTTCTGTAGAATTATTTTCAAAAGTAATGAAAACATCTATTTTTCCTCTTTTTACATATGTCATTATAGTTTTCTTTACTTCTTCTTCTAAATAACTAATGGTTTTTGGCATCTTTATATTCATATCTAAATAACGATGATTTACACTTTTTATTTCTATTTGATATTCTCTATTTTCTACTGATAAAGTTGCTTTCCCATATCCTGTCATACTTTTAATCATTTTCTTTTACCTCTTCTTCTTTTTGTTTTTGAGTTTTCGTTTTTTTAGAATTTCCTTTTTTACTATTTGTCTTTTGAGAAGAATTCTTGCTTCTTGTTGTCTTGTTTTCTTCAGAGCTTTCTTTTTTCTTTGTTTCTGTTTTTACTTTTTCTTTTGCAATAGTTGTTTGCTTTTTTGTTTGTGTCTTTTTCGTACTTGTTTTTTTATTTCCTTTTTTTATTGGTTTCTTTTTAGGTGCTACTGTTATATTTTCTTTGTTTTCTATCTTTTCATTTTGATTTTCTTCTTTATTAACCTTTTTAGTAGCTTCTTTTTTTGTTGGTTCTTCCTTTTTTATAATTTCTGAAATATCACTTAGTCCTTTTGAATAAATTCTTTTTTCTCTTATATAAATGATTATTGATTTTAGTACATAATAAATAGAAAAAATATAAGAAGAAGTCAATAGATATAACCTAAAATCATATTTAAATAAAGTTATAACATGCATAATAGATAATGTATGTAAAGAAAATACTAGTGATTCTATTCCTGTTAATACATATTTTCCTTTTTCTTCTCTATATGCTTTTTCTAACATTACTATTCCTACTACTAAAAAAGCACCTGCAAAAACTTTAATATCGCCAATTAATCTTTCTTCTCTCATATTGACATAAGCTAAATTTAATACAACAAAATAGAGCATAATTCCAATAGTAGTTAATAATTGATAAAATATTTTTTTCCAAATTTTTTGAGATACTTCTTTTGGCATTTTGCGTTTTTGCTTTTTTCTATCTTTTTTCATTTCAGTTAAGTGATTTACTGTTTCTTCTATTTTTTTTTCTTCCATTGTTTATATTTTTCCTTTCTAAGATATCACTATTTTTCTAATTCATACATGATAATACTTAAACATTGCAGAGCTACTGTTTCTGTTCGTAAAATTCTTCTACCTAAAGTAATAATTTTTGCTCCTTTTTCCCTCCACATTTCTACATCTTTACTTTCCAATCCACCTTCTGGTCCAATTATTATTCCTATTTTAATATCATCTTTTTGTTTCAATTTTAATAATTCTTGTTTTAATGTGATGTGTTTTTCATCTTCATATGCTACTAATATAACATCATATTGATTTATTTGGTTAGCAATATCTTTGCTTGTTATAACAGGATGTATTTTGGGAATAAGATTTCTTCCACATTGCTTTGCAGCTACTTCGGAAATTTTTTGCCATCTTTGCAATTTTTTGTCTAGAACTTTCTCCTTTAATTTAACAACACATCTTTTCATTTCCACAGGTACAATATCATATACTCCCAATTCTACTGCTTTTTGAATTACCCATTCCATTTTTTCTGCTTTAGGAATTCCTTGAAAGATTGTTACTTTCACATTGGTTTCTGCTATTTCAGACATCTTTTCTAATATTTTGGTATTTATATATTCCCTATTTATTTCTTTTATTTGACAATTATAATTTTGTTGATTACATAAATTACAGATTTCTACTTTATCTCCGTTTTTTACTCTTAATACATTTTTTAAATGATTAACATCTGTTCCTGTTATCTTTATTTCTCCAAGAGCTTCATTTATTTGTTCATCTGATACAAAAAATTTAGGCATTTATCTACTCCTTATTTTTCCTGCATTATATCATAGAATTTGTTTATTGTCCAATATAAACATGCATAGATTGAACAAATTTTGACATTGTTTTAATTTTCTTTTAAATTCTCAAATTTTGCACTAAATTGTGGACAATATTTTTTTAAATTAATAGGTCTTAAACTTTTATTGGTAAAACAATGTTTTGTTTCTGCGCTGATAACTTCTTTTCTTGTTTTTTTATCTTTTACTTCATAACCTATTGTTAATCTAACTCCATTATATTCTTTCACTATAACTTTTATCAAAATGGTATCTGAAAAAGTTACATGGTGTTTATATTCACAATTTACAGATAAAACTGGAATCGTTATATTTTGTGCTTCAAAATCTTCAAATGGCATACCAACACATTTTAAAAAATAGCATCTTGCTTCTTCTAAAAATCTAATATAATTAGAATGATGTACAACTCCCATTTTATCTGTTTCATAATAATTTATTGTTCTTTCATATGTATAATCCATTTTTAACCCTTCTTTCCAAAACAAATTATACTCAATCTAAAAAAGTATGTCAAATTATCATATAATTTTAATAGTATCACAATTTAAAAAATCTAGTATGAGGATTTTTTATTTCCACACACTAGATTTTAAATTTTAAAATTCCTATAAACAGCCTTTTTTTATAATATTAATCCTAATCTTATTTAAAATATCTTTTTAATAATCCTTCAAAACCTTTTCCATGTCTAGCTTCATCTTTACACATTTCATGAACAGTATCATGGACAGCATCATAACCTAATTCTTTTGCTCTTGTTGCTAATTCTTTTTTTCCTTTACAAGCTCCATATTCTGCTTCTGCTCTTAATCTTACATTTTTTTCTGTATCAGGATATACTACTTCTCCTAATAACTCTGCAAATTTAGCTGCATGTTCTGCTTCTTCCCAAGCATATCTTTTAAATGCTTCTGCTATTTCTGGGTAACCATCTCTATCTGCTTGACGACTCATAGCAATATACATTCCTACTTCTGTACATTCTCCCATAAAATTATCTTTTAATCCCTTTACAACTTCTTCATCTAGCCCTTGTGCCACACCAATTCTATGTTCATCTGCATATTGTGCTTCTCCTGATTGTTCTTTCCTTTCTTCGAACATTTCTTTTCCAACACCACATTGTGGGCATCTATCTGGTGCCTCATCTCCAAAGTGAATATATCCACAAACTTTACATACAAATGCTTTCATAATAATTCCTCCTTTAATTTTTTCTGTATCTATTATATCAATATTTTTAAAATTTACAATATTTTTGTTAGAATTTTAAGTTCTCTTTATCAATTTCAAAAAAGTTTATACCTTAAATACTTCACTTTTTCTTTTGTTTATGATACAATACAAGAAATTTCAAAAAACTTGTCAAAAGATAAAAGGAGGAATTTATCATGGAATTTAAAAAATGTAGTAGATGTGGAAACTTTTATTTATCAGAAGGAGATATTTGTCCTAAATGCAATCCAAAAGAAAACTGTGAAATTTCCACTTTTAAAAGTTATATAGAAGAAAATGGTATTTCTAATTCTTTAGAAAATATTGCTGGAGCTACTGGAATTTCTTTAAAAAATTTAAATCGTTTTTTAAATTTTCAGGAATTCGAAAATTTAAAAGAACAAATTAATAATTCTGATATTATTAACAATCAAGAAAATAATGGTATTATTTTCCATTAAATTTAAAATAAAGGATGATAAAAATGAAAAATGTTTTTGATATTTTAGAAGAAAGAGGATATATTGAACAATTAACACATCCTCAGGAAATTAAACAATTATTTGGAAAAGAATCTGTTTCTTTTTACATTGGAATTGACCCAACAGCAGATAGTCTTCATGTAGGACATTTTGTATCATTAATGGTTGCAAGTCATATGCAAAAATGTGGACATAAACCAATTATTCTAGTTGGTGGAGGAACCGCTACTATTGGCGACCCTTCTGGAAAAACAGATATGAGAAAAATGATGACACGTGAAGAAATTAATCATAATGTTAGTTGTATTAAAAAACAAGTAGAAAAATTTGTTAGTTTTGAAGGAGAAAATGCTGCTATTATAGTAAATAATGCGGACTGGCTTCTTGATTTAAAATTTATTGATTTTGTTCGTGAAATCGGAAGTCTTTTCTCTGTTAATAAAATGCTTGCTGCAGAATGTTATAAACAAAGACTAGAAACAGGTCTTACCTTCTTCGAAATGAGTTATATGTTAATGCAATCTTATGACTTTTTACATTTATATAATACTTATGGATGTAAGCTACAAATGGGTGGAAATGATCAATGGTCTAATATTATTGGTGGTGTTGAATTAATTCGTAAAATCGGTAAAGATGATTCTTTTGGTTTAACATTTAAATTATTAACTACTAAAGAAGGCAAAAAGATGGGAAAAACAGAAAAAGGTGCTTTATGGTTAGCCCCTGATAAAACTTCTCCATATGAATTTTATCAATACTGGAGAAATATAGAGGACTCTAGTGTTGAAACCGTACTAAAAATGCTTACCTTTTTACCAATAGAAAAAATCAATGAATTATCTAGTTTAAAAGATGAAAAAATTAATGAAGCCAAAAAAATAGCAGCCTTTGAAATTACAAAATTAATTCATGGTGAAGAAGAAGCAAAAAAAACAGAAGAAGCATCTAATGCCTTGTTTAATGGGAAAGGAAGTTTAGAAAATATGCCAACTACAAAATTGGATAATCCTTATGTTCCTATAATAGATGCTATTGTATTAACTAAATTAGCTCCTTCTAAAAGTCAAGCTAAAACCTTGATTAATCAAGGTGGTATCACTTTAAATGATATTAAAATTTCTGATATTACATATACACTTTCAGATAATGATTATACAGATGGCTATGCTATTTTGAAAAAAGGTAAAAAAATTTTTCATAAATTAGAAAAATAAATTTTAAATAATATTAATATAAAATTTTATAATACTTAAGAAAAAGAGAAGTAAAAATTTTATTTACTTCTCTCTACTATTTCTACAATATCAGCAATAAATTCTCCAATCACCGGAATATTTAAAGCCACTATTTTTTGCAATAAAACTACTAAAATAGCAGTTATAATAGTAACTCCAATTCCTATACCAACACCTCTTGCAATGCCCGCTAATAAATTATTGAATAGTAACTTCTTTTTATTACCTAATAAATTAGATATTTCAACTAAATTACTTTTAATTAAAATATTATTTAATTCTTCTATTGCCTTTTCTAATAAATGATATTTTTTATTTTTCAACCACATAAAAATCCACCTTTTTTATAGGGTGGATTTTTTAGTATTATTTTATTCAATTATTTCTAGTTTTATGGTCAATATTACTAATTTGTAACACTATTATCATTAAATACTAGTTCATTTTCATTTATATTATTAGAATCTATTATATTTGTTTGATTTGTATTTTTTTCTATTTCTTCTTTTTTCTTATCTTCTTCTTCTTTCATCTCTTCCAAAGAAGAAATTAAATCTTGCAATTTTTGAACATCTTTTCCTATCATTTCCCAATCCCTATTGTTGCTAGATTCTATTAAATTTTTATTTGCCTTAATAATAGTGTCAATTAAACCATCTATATCATCTGTGTTTTCTACTTCGATATCAACAGCATATTTAGACAATAAATTTTCTAATGCTCTAGATAAAGTATCACCTATTGCTAATTTGTTTCCTGAAGCTACTACTACTTTTTTTAATATTGGAACTGGTACTTCTGATTCATTTAACATTGTCTGATAAATAGGTTCTACATACAATAAAGTATTTTCAACTGGTATAATCAACATTTGTTTTGTTAGTCTAGTTCCTGTTATATTTAATGTTTCTATTTCTTTTGCAATCGCTTCGTCTTCCTCTATCTGTTTATCTAATTGCATTGGTCCTACAATATTACTATCTGCTGAAAATTTATATAAACTCAACTTATTTGTTGTACCATCTACACTTCCTACTAAATAAGAAATAATATTTTGTTTTTCATTTGGCGTATAAATTTGCACTAACCCCAATTCTTCTTGGTCATCTACTTTTACCATTGTATAATAAGAATTTAAGTATGTTCCTGTTGATTTTGTAGAGTTCACACTATTATATTTAGCAATATCCCATATATCATCTGCACGATATAAGACATCTGGTTTTACATTATGATATGTTTTTAACACTTCTGCTTGCACATCATATAAGAATTGTGGATAAACAAAATGTTCTGCTATATCTTCTGGTATTTCCTCATCTTTATCTTTAAATAAAGAGGTATAAATTTTTTCATAAGCAATTGCAATTGGATCTGTTCTATCTGTAATATAGAAAGAAATGGTTCCATCATAAGCATCTACTAGTACTTTTACCGAATTTCTAATATAGTTGATATTTTCTTTTATTCCATCATGTTCAATATTAGTATATTGTGAATATGGATAACAATTAGATACGGTATATCCATCTACTACCCATACGATTCTACCTTCTGCTGTAATAACTGTATATGGGTTATCATCATAAATTAAATATGGTAATGCTTTTTTTACTCTGCTTATTACTTCACGGTTGATTAAAATTTTACTTTCTTCTGTTATTTCATTAGAAAATGCTAAATTTAAATCTCCTTTTGTAATTCCTAATACAAGTCTATCTAAAAATCCTAAATTTAATCCTGCTTTTCCTGTATATGTTGAAGTTTGGTCATTTCCCGCTTCATCTGTATAATCATATTCTTGTTTATTTTTTGTATTAGTTGCAATTATTTCTTTTGTTTCTAATCCAAAATAAATTCTTGGTTCTGAAATAGAAATTTGTTCATCTTTTCCTGATACTTCTTTTTGAACATATTGGATATTACCAGTTTGTGTGCTTTGTGTTGCAGAAGCTATTATTTCTCCCATACCGTGTGTATATTCATAGGTTTTGTTATTATAGGTTCTTCCTGTACTTGCTATTTCTCTTGGGGCTAAATACACTAGTTGTTCTTGATTTCCAATCTTATATTTTGCTAAATTAGCGTTTCTATAAGAATAATATCCTGTTTCTGTTTGACTATCTTTTAAAGTTTTTAAGACTGCATCTTGACTAATAATTGGTATATTATTAATTACATTTCTATTTTCTTGTACTTCCTTTTCTGTTATTGTTCCTGAATTATCTACATTTTGTTCTTCAATTGCAATTTGGTATGCACTTTTAGTATTTTTTATATTTTCTGCAATATAACTTTTTTCTTTATCTAATTCATTTGCATGAACAAAAAGCAAATCAAAACCTAACATTACTACAAATAATAATACTAAATAAGCTGGAATTACTGCTAAATTCTTTAATACTTTGTTTGTTTGTGTTTTCTTAAAATAATAAATACCTCTATAACCAAATATTACTATAATAAAAGCAAATATAATATATCCCCATAGCTTTATTGTACTTTCTGTCATTCCTGCTCCTACGATTTCTAAATCTTCATTTACAGATAAAATTTTTCCAAATACCATATTTTGTGTGTTTAAAATTGTAAATCCTGCTATTCCTAAAATAATGCAAAATATATTTCTTGTCATTTTTTTCATAAAATTACTTTCTTTTAGCATTTTGCCATCAATACCATCAAAATAGCGGTTAAATATAATGATATAATATAATGCCATATATAAAGTTAATGCTACAAAAAGCATAATAAAATAAAATACAAACATTTCTATTACTGGTTTTTGGAACATATAATAAGAAACATCTAGGTTAAAAATCGGGTCTTGTATTCCAAAAGATGTACTGTTCATCACCATCATTATTTTTTGCATCATTGCTGATGATATAATAACACTAACAACAAGAGAAATAACTAATGCTAATGATTTATTTAATAATTTTGGCATTTTTTTATTTTCTTTTTCAAAAAATGGTTTTAATCCTTTTTTTATTCCTCTATTAGTAAAATATATAACAATATACAAGAAAATAAAATTAATTCCCATTATAGCATAACGATAAGCTAAGTTGGTATAAAATATCTGTACATATTCTTGTCCTAATTCTAAATATTCTAAATAACTTCCTCTTAATTGTACATAACTAACTGCTACAAACAATAGTAAAAATGCAATTACAATTAACATCCTCGATTTATTTTTCTTCTTTTTATTTTCTTTTGTAACTGTGGTTTCCACTTGAGAATTTTTTTCCTTCTCTTCCAATTACTTCAACCTCCTTAAATAATTGCTTTTACAAAGTCTTCTGAATTAAATATTTCCATATCATCTATCTGCTCTCCAATTCCAATAAACTTAACTGGAATTTTATTTTCTTCTACAATACCAATAACAACACCACCTTTAGCAGTTCCATCTAATTTCGTAAGTACTAAGCCTGTAATTGGTGTTTCCTCTTTAAATGCTTTTACTTGTGATATTGCATTTTGTCCTGTTGTTCCATCAATCACTAAAAGAACTTCTTTATCTGCATCAGGCATTTCTTTTTGAATTACTTTTTGTATTTTGTTTAATTCATCCATTAAATATTTTTTGTTATGTAATCTTCCAGCTGTATCTACAATCAAAACATCAGCTTGTTTTTCTTTCGTTATTTTTATGGCATCATATACAACAGATGCAGGGTCTACTCCTTCTTCTCTTTTTACAATATCACTCCCTGCTCTTTTTGCCCAAATCTCTAATTGTTCTACTGCTGCCGCTCTAAAAGTATCTGCTGCTGCTACTACTACTTTTTTACCATCTTTGGCTAAACGATTTGCGATTTTTCCAATAGATGTTGTTTTTCCTACTCCATTTACTCCTACTACTAGAATAACAGATGGTTTTGTTTCTAAATGTAGGCTAATGTCAGTTATATCTAATATTTTTTGCATTTCTTCTCTTAAAGCCTGTTTTACTTCTTCTTCATCTTGCAATTTTTCTTTTTTTATTTTTTCTCTTAAGGCATTAATAATTTTAATAGAAGTATCCATTCCTATATCTGACATAATTAAAATTTCTTCTAATTCATCTAAAAATTCTTCATCTACTTTACGAAAACTACTAAATATGTTATTTATTTTTTCATCAAATGATGTTTTTGTTTTATTCATTCCTTTTTTTAATTTATCAAAAAATCCCATGATACCTAAGTAATCCTCCTTTTCTAAATTTTGACGCTATTATTGTATCACAGATTACTATATTTTTCCACTATTTCTTTTGTTTTTTGTTTTTTCTATGTATAGTTTTGTGAATTCTTTGTGAATTTTAGCACTCTTCGCTTGACTTTGCTAATTTTAGGTATATAATATACTTGTAAAAAGAAATTTATACTTTTTACTATGTGCTAACAATATCATGTCAACACATAAATTTAAAGAAGGAGTTGATTATTATGATGATGTTACCAAGAAAAAGAAATGATTTTAATTTATGGGATCAAATGTTTTCAGACCCATTCTTTACAGAGGAAAGAGAAAACAAATTTATGAAAACTGATATTAAGGAGAAAAAGGATAAGTATATTATCGATATGGACTTACCTGGATACGAAAAGGAGAATATAAAAATTGAAATTAACAATGGATATTTAATTGTTAATGCTAAAACAAGTCATCATGAAGATGAAAAAGAAGAAGGAAAGTATGTTAAAAAAGAAAGATTTGTTGGTGAATGCTCAAGAAGTTTTTATGTAGGTGAAGAAATTAAAGAAAATGATATTAAGGCTTCTTTCAAAAATGGTACTTTGAAAATTGAAGTTCCTAAAAAAGAAGAACCAAAAAATATTCCTGAGAAAAAATATATTCCAATTGATGATTAATAATCATAACCACGTGTAAAACGCGTGGTTTGAACTTGCCCTAAAAGGGCTTATAACATTGCCAGCGCCTAAAGAC
>CALXME010000035.1 GCA_944389395.1 uncultured Clostridia bacterium
TGTATAACATTTCATATTTCTTTAGTAGGTCATATATTTCATTAAAATCTACTTTTGAAAATTCTGCTGGAAATTCCCCTTTATTATTTATAATATAATTAAAAAATCTATCTATCTTATTATTACTTATAATATTAAGCTTTACTTTTTGTGATATAGCCTCTGTACTTTTTATGCTAGAGGGGTATGTATTTTTTATGACATAGGGTCTATCATTTGGATAAATTCTTCTTTGTAAAAAATTACCTTTACTATCTTTTATAATCTCAACATCAACAAAACCTAATCGTTTTAAATCATTTACCCATATTGATGCTGCATGATCTGTTGCTTCAAATAAGTCTCCTAAATAAGCATTTGAGGCATAGCAATATCCTTCTTTATTAGCTAATGAAGTTATTGCAGCATAAAGCAATTTCTCATTAGGTTTTAATTCTTTACTATATAATACTGTTGCTGGTATAACAGAATAGTATGCAATGTGGTCTTCAAAATCCATATCATTTAAAATCTCCCTTCTTTCGCGAGACACAAAAAAAGATAAAGTATTTCTACTTTATCCATTGTGTAACAAGCACTTTCATTAATATATTTTTTATTTTAGGGTCGTAAGTGGAAACATGTTCCCACTTACCCAGTTATTTTTTAGTTTATGTTAACTTTGTATTTTTAGCCAATTTTTATAGTTTTTTTAGCATTTTTTTAGTTTTAAAATATTTTGTCAAATCCTTTTGTATCAAGGGTTACAAGATTTCTCTTAACTTCATAGCAACCACGCATTCAACGTGGCTTGTAAATGGAAACATGTCAACAGGTTTCAATCTTTTTATTTCATATAAACCTTCCAAAACACTCAAATCTCGAACTAGAGTTGCTGGATTACAGCTAATATACACAAGTCTTTTAGGAGAAATTCTCAAAATATTATCTATACTCCTTCTATCTAACCCTTTCCTTGGAGGGTCTACCATCACAATATCTGGAATAATTTTTTGTTTATTTATCAAATCATCTAATATCTTTTCCACATCACCTGCAATAAACTGAGCATTTTCGATTTTGTTTATAAATGCATTTTCTCTTGCTGAATATACCGCTTCTTCTACCAACTCTATTCCATATACTCTTTTAGCAAAAGGTGCCATAAACAAAGAAATCGTTCCAATTCCACAATATAAATCAAATACAACATCTTGTTTTGTTATTTGGGCAGCATCTACTCCTATCTGATATAATCGTTCTGCTTGAATAGGATTTACTTGATAGAAAGAAAGTGGAGATATCCTAAATACAAATTTTCCCAATTTATCCTTAATAAAACCATTTCCATAAATAGTAATATTTTCTTTTCCTAAAATAACATTTGTAATCTGTTTATTTATATTTTTAATAATTGTTTTTACATTCGGAAAATGCATAATTACTTGTTCTATTAATTCCTTTTCTTTTGGTATTTCATTTCCATTTAACACAAGAATACACATAATATCATGTGTTTTAATTCCTATTTTAGTAACAATATGTCTTATCAAACCTTTATGTTTCTTTTCGTCATATATACTAATTTTATTTTTCACAATAAAATTAAAAATAAATTTAGCTACTTCTTCTGCTTGTTTATTTTGAATAAGGCAATTTTGGATAGGTATTATTTCATGTGTTCTATTTGCAAAAACTCCCATCACAGGTTTTCCTTCTTTATTTATTCCTAATGGATATTGTGCTTTATTTCGGTAATGATAAGGATTTTCCATTCCTAGAGTTTCTTCAACTTTTATTTTTTGTTTTAGCGTTTTATTAACTAAACTTTGAACTGAATTTTGTTTTATTTTCAAGGTTTCTTCATATTTTATATGTCTTAGTTGACATCCTCCGCATCTTTTATAGGTTTGACAATCTTCCATTTCACGCACAGGAGATGCTTTTAAAATTTCTACCAATTTTCCAAAAGCATGAGAAGATAACACTTTTACAATAATAATTCTTACTCTTTCTCCTTTGATTGCATTAGGAATAAATATGGTAAAATTGTCTATCTTTGCAATCCCTTCTCCTTCAAAGCCATTATCTATAATATCTACTATATATTCTTTGTTTTTACTAACTGGTATCTCCATTTTTTCTCCTTCTATGTTCATATCAACTTTATAAATTCAAATTATATTTCATTTTCTATTTCATCTTCACAACTTCTCATTGCTTGTATTGTTTTATCAAATAATTCATCTAATCCCCATCCTAATTGTTCTGCTCCTATTCTTATCGTATCTCTTGAACAACCAGCTGCAAATTTTTTATCTTTAAATTTCTTTTTTAAACTGGAAACTTCCATATCTTTAGTACTTTTAGATGGCCTCATTTTTGCTGCTGCCCATATTAGGCCAGTTAGTTCATCTATAGCAAACAAAATCTTTTCCATTTGATGTTCTGGTTTGATATTAGAACATATTCCATAACCATGACTACAAATTGCATGTATCATTTCTTCACTTGCATCTATTTCTTGCAATAACTCTGGTGCTTTCTTACAATGCTCTTCTGGATATTTTTCAAAATCTATGTCATGTAATAATCCTACTAATCCCCAAAATTCTTCGTCATACCCATATTGTTTTGCAAAATATCTCATAACTGCTTCTACTGTTAATGCATGACGAATATGAAATTCTTCTTTGTTATATTTTTTTAATAATTGCATTGCTTTTTTTCTTTCCATTTTTTACCTCCGATATATATCTTTTTTCTATTTATATCAAAACTGTCCTATCTTGTCAATTTCACTTATAACTTATAATATTTTTAATTACAAATGATAAAAATTCGAAAAATTGAAAACTTATCCCGTCCTTTCATTACAATTTTAGGATGAATTTTTGCAAAAGAAAAAAACCAACCATTTTGAAGTGATTGATTTTGTATCTATCTATTCTGTTAATTCGAACAGAAACGTCATTGGTGCGGATGAAGGGACTCGAACCCCCACGCCGTTGGCACTGGTTCCTAAGACCAGCGCGTCTACCAGTTCCGCCACATCCGCATTTACTATTGCTATCCAACAATTCTTATAATAGCACAAATTCTTTGCATCTGTCAATATTTATTTTTTATTTTTTAAGATAAATTAAAATAAATAATTAAACCACCTATCACAGCCAAAATAAAACCTAAAATTTTTAAGCCACTAGAAGCTTCATTTTGATCTCCAAATCCAAAAAATTTCTTTGTCAAAATACGTGCATCATATATCATTATTACTCCTATTAATACCATAATTATTGCAATTAATTTAATGATTACTTGAAACATACTTATCAACATCCTTTATCTATTATATATATTACTTTGTTTTAGCAAAAAAGTCAAGAAAAGGAGCATTTAAACTCCTATATTTCAATTCTTTTCATAAATTTATCTTTTATTAAATCTTTTAGCAACTTATTCTTTTCTTTTTCTAGCTTTGAATCATCACTCATAATTTTAATAGCTACACTTTGTACAGATTTTAAAATTTCCATATCTTCAAATAAATTAGCAATTTTAAACTCAGGAAGTCCATGTTGCATTGTTCCAAAAAAGTCACCAGAACCTCTTAATTCCAAGTCCTTTTCAGAAATTACAAAACCATCATTGGTTTCACACATTACTTTCATTCTTTTTCTTACAACTTCGCCTTTTCCCTCATATTTTAAGATACAATAAGATTTATATTCTCCTCTTCCCACTCTTCCTCTTAATTGATGTAATGCTGCCAATCCAAATCTTTCTGCATCTTCAATAACCATTATATTAGCATTAGGAACATCTACACCTACTTCTATTACTGTCGTAGAAATTAATACATCTATTCCTCCTGCTTTAAATTTAGTCATAATTTCATCTTTTTCTTTTGGTTTCATTTTTCCGTGTATGTACTCTACTCGATAATCTGGGAATACCTCTTTTTTATATTTTTCATATAATTTTTCTACAGATTTTAAATCCAATTCTTCATTTTCTTCTACTAATGGACATACTATGTATGCTTGTCTTCCTTCTTTTAGCTGTTCTTTAATAAAATTATTAATTCTATCTTCCATTTTTTTGCTAACTGCAAATGTATCTACTTTTTTTCTATTAGGTGGTAATTCATCTATAATAGAAATATCTAAATCCCCATATAAAATTAATGCCAAAGTACGTGGAATAGGTGTTGCAGTCATAACTAATACATCTGGATTTTGTCCTTTTTCTACAATTCTTGTTCTTTGTTTTACTCCAAAACGATGTTGTTCGTCAGTAACGACTAGACCTAATTTAGAAAATACAACATTATCTTCTATGATGGCATGTGTTCCAATTAAGATATCAATTTCTCCATTTGCTAAACGATGTAAAATATCTTCTTTTTTCTTCTTGGTAATTCCTGAAATTAATAATTCTACTCGAATTCCTGTATTTGCTAACATTTTTTGAAAATTTTCTAAATGTTGGGTAGCCAAAATAGCAGTTGGAGCCATAATAGCTGCTTGATATCCACTTTTTACTGCTTTATATGCAGCACACATTGCAATTACTGTTTTTCCTGAACCTACATCTCCTTGTAATAAACGATTCATAGATTTAGGAGATTCCATATTGGTGTCAATTTCTTCTAATACTCTTCTTTGAGCACCAGTTAATTTAAATGGTAATTTATTAATGATATCTGACATTTTTGCTTCTTTATGAAAAGCAATTCCATTCCCTTCTGTCAAAGACATATTTTTTAATTCTAGTAATGCCAATTGAGTAGATAATAATTCTTCGAAAACTAATCTTTTTCTTGCAATAGAAAAATCTTTAAACTCTTTTGGAAAATGGATATTTTTTATGGCTTGTTGTAATTCTTCTAAATGGTATTCTTCTAGTAAATAAGATGGTAATGTTTCTTGTAAACTTCCTTCTACTTCTTTTAATCCATTTTCAATGATTTTTCTTAAGACATTTTGGGATAACTGATAAGTTAATGGATAAATAGGTATAATTTTTCCTGTATTATTATTTTTTTCTTCTTCATCAAATACAGGACTTTGAATTGTAATTTTTCCAAAAGCATTTGATATTTTTCCATAAAATTTATATTTTTTTCCTACCTGAAATTTATTTTTCAAGTAACTTTGATTAAACCAAATTGCTGTTCCAATCCCACTTTCATCTCTTACTTGCAATTTGTACATTGTCTTTCCTTTTAATCTTATTTCTGTCATACGATTAACAACAATTGCTTCTATTAATGCTTCTTCTCCATTGATACATTCTAACATGTTTTTAGGTTTGCTTCTATCTTCATATCCTCTTGGATAATAAGTAATTAAATCTCCTAATGTAAAAATATTTAATTTATTCAATAGTTTTACTCTATTAGGTCCAACACCTTTTACATATTTTACGTCTTTTTTTAAATCTACCATTTTATTTCATTTCCTTACCATATTTATTTACAAAAACGATGTCTTCCAATTGTAACTGTCATTGGTCTTGACCAAATCCATTTATTCGTTGCTGTAGAGGGATTAAAATAATAAATTGCACCATAACTAGGGTCCCATCCGTTTATAGCATCTTGTGCAGCCTTTTTTGCTGTACTATCTGGTGATAAATTAATTTGTCCGTCTTTTACTGCATCAAAAGCTCCTGATTGATAAATAACTCCTGATATGGTATTTGGAAAAGAACTACTTTTTACTCTATTCATTACAACAGCTCCTACTGCTACTTGTCCGAGTATAAGGTTCTCCTCTTGCTTCTCCATAAATAAGTCTTGCTAATAAATTCATATTACTGGAGTTACTAGAACTACTAGAAGAACTTGAACTAGAACTGTAAATTCCCATTGCTTTCAAGGTTGCAGGACCTGCTATTCCATCTACTGTTAGTCCATTTTTTCTTTGGAAATATTTTACAGCTTCTAATGTCTGACTACCATAAATACCATCTATATTTCCATTATAATAGCCCCATCTTTTTAATTTTGTTTGAATTTGTCTTACTTCTTCCCCTCTAGAACCGTATTTAGATAATGCTTCTACAGAATTATTCTGTAAAAAAATAGTCGCTATTACTGCTCCTAATGTAATTACTATCATGAAAATTGTGATATATTTTTTCTTGTTTTTTAGCATATTACCACCTAATTCCTAAAATCTTTTTTCTTTTATTTTGAATCATAATGGTAATAATTATACATTTTTATTAGATTTTAAGTATATTTATATTATTTTAGGAGCAACTTACTTTTATTATTAATTTTGGTAAGTTGCGACACACAAAGTGTGAAAAAATAATATAAATATACTTAAAAATTACACTAATATCCAATTTTTAAGAACAATAGGTACAAAGAATCGCTTCTAATCCCACTTGCAAGTCGATTAATCCTATTTTATAATCATTATCTAAATCTCTTAATTTTTGTAACAAATCCTTTAATTCTTTTTCTTGAAAATATCGTGCTTGCACTTTATATTTATTTACTAAAAAGATTTGATTTGGTTTTAATTTTAAGCTAGCAACTACATCTTTATTACTATTTAATGCTAATTTCACAAAATATAATTTCTTAAAATGATTATATAATGTAATTAATATTTTTTGTAATGGTTCTTTTGCATACAGTAAATTTTTTAAAATCTCTAATGCTTTTCCAATTTCTTTTTTTCCTAAATTATCTGTTAAATCAAAAATAACACTTTCTAATTTTTTCACAGCAAGTTTATCTACATCTTCTTTTTGAATGGTTCCATTTTCTCCTGCATACTCAATCAGTTTTCTAATTTCATTAATTAAATCCTGCATATTTGTTCCAGAACTTTCTATCAAATATCTTAAAGTACTATCTTCTACATTTACATGATATGCTCCGGCAAATTATTTTTAGTCTTTTCTCTATCTGCAATGGTTTTTGAACTTCGAATTTGCATACTTTTCCTTGTTTATCTAATAATTGATATAATGCAAGTTTGGTATCTACATCTTCTTCCACAAAAACTAGGATAACAGATTGCTTTATTATATTAAGGTTTTCTTGTAAATAGTTTGTTATTTTATCTCTTATTTTTGATAGTTCTGCATTTTTTCTTTTTCCTTCTTTTTTTAAAAGCCCTGTATTTCTTGCTATAATTAATTTTTTTTCATATCCAAATGCTGGTGTTTCTATATCAGCAATTAACTCTTGATAATTTGTTTCATCTATGGTAATAAAATTAATTCCTTTGATGCAATCTCCAAATAAAGTTTTTACCTTTTTCAAAGATGTTTCTAATAAAAATAGTTCTTCTCCATAAAAAAGATATAGACTTTCTAATTTTCCATTTTTTAATTCTTTTTCTAAATTTTCTACTGTTACCATATACTACCTCTATCCTACAATCTTATTATTCCCAATATTCCTTACAATTTTTCTGCAAATTTAGCAGAATGAGCATGGCAAATTGCAATTGCCATGCTATCTGTAATATCATCTAATTTCGGTAATTTTTCAGTATTTAATATCATTTTTACCATTCTTTGCACTTGCATTTTATCTGCTCTTCCATATCCTACTACTGCTTGTTTTACCTGCAGAGGTGTATATTCATAGGTAGCTAGTTTTCTAATTCTTGCTGTCATTAAGATAACGCCTCTTGCTTGTGCTACATTAATAGCAGTTTTGGCATTATTATTGAAAAACAATTCTTCAATAGACATACTATCTGGATGAAATTTTTCTATAATTTCATCTAATTCATAATATATTTTTTCTAATCGTAAAGGAAAAGATTCTCCCGCTTTTGTCAAAATGGCTCCTGAAGTAATTAAGTTGAATTTATTTCCTATATAATCTATTATACTATATCCCGTGATTGCAAAACCTGGGTCTATTCCTAATATTCTCATTTTCTTTTTGCCTTCATTTCTTTTTTTATTTTTTCAATATAATTCTAAATATTTCAGCTACACTCCAGCCTTGTGCAAATGCACCTTTTGGAAGTTGTGGTTTTACAGAGTCATACAATTCTGAAATACTTCCTATACATCCCTCTTGTTCTAATTCTTTTTGGAATGTTTTTGTTGTTCTTTGTATTAGTTTTTGTAATTTTTCCTCTAACTCTTGTTTGTCTTTTTTAGTTTTTACTACTTTTATTTGATTTTTTAAAGCATCATAATATAAACCTAATAACCATGGCCATGTAATTCCTTGATGGTAACTAATATCTCTTTGGTAACTATCTCCTTGATAAATTTCGAAATAATTTTTTTCGCCTTTTGCTAAAGTTTTTAATCCGTAATTATTTAATAATTTCTTTTCCACCACATTCATTATATTTTGAGCTTCTTCTGAGTCTGGTTGTAATACAGGATATGTCAAACTTAATGCAAATAACTGATTTGGTCTTATTTTACTATCTCCCAATATATCATATAAACATTTTCTTTTCTTATTATAAAATTTTTCTTCAAAAGCACTTTTACAATTTTGTGCTAATTCTTTATATTTTTTTGCTTTTAAACGTTTTCCTAGTTTAGATGTTAAATCAGCCATAATCATATTGGCATTATACCATAAACTATTGATTTCTACTGCTTTTCCATTTCTTGGAGTAACAGCTACCCCTCCATATTTTGCATCCATCCATGTATTTTGTGTATCTTCTGTTCCTGAAACAATTAGACCATCTACATCTAAATAAATATTATTATCATCTACATCTATTCCTGTTACATAATTTTGTATAATATCTTCTAAATGAGTATAGATTTTTTCTTTAATAAATTTCATATCTCCTGTATATTCTATATATTTTTGTACCTGCTCAAATAATAGCAAAGAAGCATCTACACTATTATATAATGGTCTATTATCATAACCTGAATATCCATTAGGTACTAATCCATATTTAATATCTCTTACCATTGTTAATATAATTTCTCTTGCAATATCAAATCGTTTAGGAATCAATACTAATCCCTCAAAAGATATTAAACTATCTCTTCCCCAATCTAAGAACCAAGGATATCCTGCAATAATTGTATGTAACCCAAAGTTAGGTCGGTAAACAATAAAATTGTCTGTTGCAATTAAGAAATTTTTAATTAAATTATCTCTTTCTATTTCTTTTTTTGTTTTTTCTGTATTTTTATTTTCTATTAATAAAGACTGATTAAACAATTCTCCTAAACGAATAATTTCTTTATTTATTAAATCTTTTACATTAATTTGCTCAATATTATCTTCCATAGAACATACAAAAGAAATTTCTTTTTCTTCATTTGGTTTGATTTCTATTTCATATACTCCTGGTACAGCATGATTTTCTTCTGGGTAAAAACCTCTTTTTTCTTCTTCTATATAAAACATATTGAAAAATGTATCATTTTCATGAATATGATATTGTCCTTCAGATAAATGCATATAAACAGGTGTATGAGATTGCCCATCAATGACAAGTTTTACCTTATTGCCTTTAATAGTTTGTTTGATATCAAAAAGATGCTCTGTATTCATTGTATGAAAGTCCCTAAAGTTGACAACTGGAGCAAGTGTTAATTTAGCTGTATTTTTTCCGTTTTTTATTTTATAATAAACACCCACTGTATTTTTTCCATATTCCATACATATCATTTTAGTAATCGTAACATCTTGTACTTGATATGTAAAAACAGGAATATATTCTTTTCTGAATTCTGTTTGATATTGATAGCCATGAGAAATATAATTAGGTGTAATGTTAGTATATAAATCATATTTTTTTCCTTCTATTTCTAATGCCTCATCTAATTTTGATAAAATCAAAAATCTTCTAGCAGGAGGTGTTAAAGGAGCAACCAATAAACCATGATATTTTCTAGTATTGGCACCTAAAATAGTAGAACTACTAAATCCTCCTAGCCCATTTGTAATAATCCATTCTTTTGTTAATCCATTTTCTAAGCTTAAATCTTCCTTTGTAAATTTCATTAAATTTTCTCCTTTTTTATTTTTTGGTTCCGTATTTACTATTTTCTAACTCTTTTAACATTGCTTCTCTTATTTCTTGTGGTGTCTTTTTTCTACCTCTTGCACTTTTAGGTCTTGTATCATTTTTTGACCTACTTTCTTTTTGTATATGAGAAACATGTTTTATATTTTTACTATTTCTTTTTGTTTCTTTTTCTAATTTTCTTTTTACTTTTTCGTCTGCTTCTCTAATAGAAGCTATTCTGTCACTATATTTACTACTAAATTTACTTTTTAATCTCTTACCTTTTTCTTTTTTTGTAGCTCCTTTTTTCTTTTCTTTTTTCTCCATTGCTTTTTTTATTTTATAAATTCTTTTATCTTCTCTTAATTTTGTATTTAACATTAAATATTGTGGGTCGTTTTGTTTGTCTTGATATTTTAAATCGTCACAGATTAGTTCTATAATAGATGAAGCTACTAAACTAGGGTCATGTCTAATATGACCATTTGAAATCATAGATAAATTTCTTTGTAAAAATTTAATTCCTTTTACTTTATCAATATCTTGTTCTACTAAATCTTGTCCTTCTAAATTATATTTTTTTATAAATTCTGGAATAATTTCTCCTGTATCATAAATACAATAATCTACTATTCCTGTGCCACAATGCTCTATAATAGCATTTAAATGGTCTGATACACTATAATTATCTGTTTGTCCTGGTTCTGTCATAATATTACTAATATATACTTTAATTGCTGTACTTTCTTTAATTGCTTTTGCAACTCCATTCACTAAAAGGTTAGGAATAACATTAGTATAAAGACTTCCTGGTCCTATTATAATACAATCTGCTTTTTTTATAGCTTCTATTACACCTGGTGCTGGTCTACAATTAGAAGGATTTAATAATATTCGACTAATTTTAGTAATTTTATCAGAAACTACTTCTGGTATTCTTGATTTTTCTTCCACTACATATCCGGTTTGCAAGTTCTGCTACAATTTTCATTTCATCTAAAGTAACAGGTAATACTTTTCCTACAATATTTAAAATTTCACTACTCTTTCTGATAGAATCTTCAAAATTACCATTAATCTCTCTCATCGCCGAAAAATAAATGTCTGAAAAACTAAGCCCTCTTAATTTTCCTTTCTGGAATTCATAGTTGAATAATTTATTCATTTCATCTTCCTGATTTGCAAGTGAAATAATACTATCTTTAATATCTCCTAATGGTAACATTTCAAGTTCTCTTCTAGAAACTGATGCTATTTCTCCATAATCAGAAACTGTTACAATAGCAGTTAAATTGTTTGTATAATTCTTTAAACCTGTTAATACTGTATTTAATCCAGTTCCGCCTCCGATGACAACGATATTAGGTCCTTGGTCATATACTGTTTTATTAAAGATTAAGGATTTTACATTTACATTTTTTTTATTTTCCATTCTATCATCTGTTGATTCTACTAATATTTCTAAAGTTCTTTTGTTTAAAAAAATTAATCCTAATACAATTGCAACAAATCCTATTACAAAAATAGCTATAACTGTTCCTATTTCTTCAAAAGATATTTCTTTCATTACTAAAATTTTAGCTAATCCATAACAAGCTAATATAATCCCTACTAGGATAAGAAACATCCATCTTTTCATTTTGCTACTTGATTTAAACCATTGCATTAATCCCTTCATTATTTCTTAATTCCTTTCTTTTTCATGTTTTCCTATTATTTCTATTTCTAATTCAATATTTTTATTAAATTTTTGTTTTATTATCTTTCGTATTTCGTCTACTAATTGTAAAACATCTTTAGCTGTTGCGTTTCCTTTATTAATAATAAAACCGCTATGTTTTGTGGAAACTTCTGCATCTCCTATGCAATAACCTTTCAAACCTGCTTCATCAATTAATTTTGCTGTTATGAAGTCTGTTCCTCTTTTAAATGTACTACCAGCACTCGGATATTCTATTGGCTGTTTTTCTTTTCGATATTTTGCATATTCTTCCATTTTTTGTTTAATTTCTTCTTTTTGCCCTCTTATAAGCTGTAATCCAATTTCTGTAATAATATATTCTTCTTTTTTAAAGATACTAGTTCTATATTCAAACTCCAGTTGTTCTAGCAAAAATTTTTTTTCGTTTCCTTGATAGTCTATACATTTCACATATGTCACAATATCTTTCATTTCTTTTCCATGTGCACCTGCGTTCATTACAACAGCTCCACCAATAGTTCCTGGTATTCCTGATAATTCTTCTAATCCAGTAATTTCTTGTTGTAACATTTTTTGTGCTAACATTCCTAATTTTACTCCAGCACCTACTTTTACTTCAATTTTATTTCCTTGATTTTGTAGTTCTATTCCTTCTATTTGAATTTGTAATGTAATTCCTTCTATACCTTCATCTGATACTAATATATTACTACCATTTCCTATTACGGTAACAGGAATCTTATTTTCGTTTGTATAACACAAAATTGATTTTAACTGTTCTACTGTTTTTATTTTTATAAAATATTCTGCTAATCCTCCAATTTGAAAAGTAGTATGTTTTTTCATTGGCTCATTTATCCATATTTGTTTTTTTGGAATTCCTATATCTTCTAGCTTTTCTATTTCTATTTGCATTAAAATCCTCCTACTGATTAACTTTATTCTATAGTATTATCTTTAGCATAAATATACAAAGGTTGATTTGTTCCTGTACATTTCGTTGTATAATTAATTACTTCTCCTGTTTCGTAATTAACAATATATTCGTCTTCTGCATTTGTAATTCCTAAATCTGCTAATCCTCCATTAGCATTTGTAAGATAATAATAATTTTCGTAGTTATTATCTTTTTTAGTAATATTTTGTCCACTTTGATTTGCTATATCGCTTATTACACTATCTATGTTAATTTCTGTTTCTGTTATTTTAATACCTGGATACTTTTCTCCTGTAAGAGATGCTTTGGTATATCTTTCTAATATAGCATGATTAATCATATTTAATTCTGTTATTAATCTGTTTTCTCTTGTTTGTTTTATTCCTGACATTCCTATTCCTATTGTAACCCCTGCAATAATAATCAGTATAATAATAGTGATTGATAATGCTATTAATGTAATTCCTGTTTGGTTGATAAAGTTATTTTTTATTTGGTTTTCCATATTTCTTTTCTCCTTTGTTTTTAATCTCTTACACTATATCATTTTTTAAATTGAATTACAAGTTTAAAAAAAGAATTTTAAAAGTTCCTGAAACATAAAATATAATTTAATTTTAAAAAATCTTATAAAAATCTCTAAAACCCTTTATTTTTTAGCAATTTTATAGTATAATAGTAAAGAAGGTTTTTGATAGGAGGTTTTTTTATGTGGCATTATTGGTTAATTGCTGCTGGAATATTTTTTGTAATAGAAATTTTTACAGCTGGATTTCTTGTATTTTGGTTAGGTATAGCTGCTCTTATTGCGATGATAGTAAGCTTCTTTATACCAAATCTAACAATTCAAATGATTGTATTTATTATTTTTTCGATTATTTTATTACTTGCCACAAAACCACTGATAAAAAAATTCATGAATGTAAAGGAAACTAAAACAAATGCATTTTCTATCATCGGAAAAAAAGCACTTGTTATTAAAAATATTGATTCCATTAATAAAAGCGGTCAAATTAAAGTAAATGGTGAAGTTTGGTCTGCTATTGGAAAAAATGATGACACAATTGAAAAAGGTACAGAGGTAGAAGTAGTTTCTATTAACGGTGTAAAAGCTGTAGTAAAACCTGCTTCTAATTCATAAAATTGTTTTATTATAATTTATATAATTTAAGGAGGTATTAAAATGGCATTTTTATTAGTATTACTTATTATTATATTAGTAATCGCAGTAATGTCTATCAAAATTGTCAAACAATCTGAGGTATACATCATTGAAAGGTTAGGTAAATTTTACAAAGTTGCAGATGCAGGACTTACTATCATTATCCCTTTCTTTGACCATGTAAGAAGTGTTGTAAGTTTAAAACAACAAACCATGGATGTACCACCTCAAGGTGTTATCACAAAAGATAATGTTACTATCACAATAGATACTGTTGTTTTCTATCAAATAACAGATCCAGCCAAAGCTGTTTATGAAATTCAAAACTTGAAAAAAGGTATTGAATATTTAGCTATCACAACTATTCGTGATATTATTGGTAAAATGGACTTGGATGAAACATTCAGTTCTAGAGATGGTATTAATGATAAATTAAGAATCGTCTTGGACGAAGCTACTGACAGATGGGGATGTAAAATCGATAGGGTGGAAATTAAAGATATTACTCCTCCTGCTGACATTAGAGATGCAATGGAAAAAGAAATGAATGCAGAAAGAAATAAAAGAGCTTTAATTCTAGAATCAGAAGCTCAAAGACAAGCAGCTATTACCATTGCAGAAGGTAAAAAACAAGCTGCCATCTTAGAAGCTGAAGCTGACAAAGAAGCTCAAATTAGAAGAGCTGTCGGTGAAGCACAAGCTATTAGAGAAGTTGCAGAAGCAAAAGCTAAAGAAATTCAAATGGTATATGATGCTATGAAAAAGGCTGATCCTAATGACAAATTAGTACAATTAAAATCTTTAGAAGCTTTAGAAGAAGTTGCTAAAGGTGATGCTAATAAAGTATTTATTCCTTTTGAAGCAACTAGTGCTTTAGGAAGTTTAGGTGCTATTAAAGAAGTTATGAAAGATGAGAAAAAATAAGAATCTGACCCGACATAACAATTAAAAATTGCAGTCGGATACCCCAGAATCTTGTTGTTTAAGGCAATCATAACCACGTGTAAAACGCGTGGTTTGAACTTGCCCTAAAAGGGCTTATAACATTGCCAGCGCCTAAAGACG
>CALXME010000036.1 GCA_944389395.1 uncultured Clostridia bacterium
AGAGAATTGCAGCACCTCTATAAAAGTGCTAGGTGTAATGAGCCGATGCTATAAAATTAATTCGTATTCGTGTAAACGGTCTATTTACACAAAATGCGTGAGTGAGATTTTACAACACAGACTCACAATAATAAAAGAGTATTGGGAGGCAAAACTTGAAATGGATTTGTAATTGTAAAAAGTTTGGACAAGTATGAACAATAACATAGAAATATGTTAGCAATTACAGTAGTTTTACTACATACTAGACTACCTATGACCGAAAGCGACCGACTGACGGTTTCTACAATATTAGGTGTAATAATCCTTTTTTTCGCTCAATGGGATTATTGCACCTATTTCTCTCTTGCTCCCTCCCTCTGGTTTCTGTTGTTAAATTTTAATATAAAAATATATAGATAAATTTTTAAGATAATTTAACTAATCCTACATATAGTAATACAGTTATTTCTGTGCGAAATTGATGTCCAATGTTGGCGTGTCGCCGATATTGGATGTCAATTTCCTTGACCTGAACTGACAAAAAATTTATATGAATATATAAAATTTTTGTCAGTATGCGTGGAAGTTTGAAACCGAGCTAGGTTTCATAGAGTTAAGAAAAAATTTGAAAAATATTTTTCTTGACTCTTTTTTCAATAAATTACTAAAAGTAAATTTATTGAAAACATAAAAAATTCACTTAGTGTATTTTTTATGCAAAGGGTTGTAGGGAAAAATCTTTTCCCTGCCACACTAACACTTTTTGCTAATAGCAAGAAAAGTGTTGTAGTGTGTTAGACTACAAAGTAAAAAGAAATGCAAAGTAAATTGATACAGCTACTGAAAATACAGTAATTGCATTTAAAATACTTTGCATTTCTTCCTGTAGTCTTTTTATAGTTTTTAAACAAAGATCTTATATTTTTTTATAACAAAGACTATTTTTAGTGTTTTCTTAAGTTTTTTATTAATTTTTTATAATCATGAAATGCAAAGTAAATAAATTAAGAATACAGTGTTTCCAATACTTACATAGCTTTTCTTTGCATTACAGATTACTTTGTAGTCTAACATAAATGCAAAGCTTTGCATTTGTGTTACAAGACAATTGAAAAATCGCAATAAACAACTTTAGTATCTATGTCTTTTCAAAATCAGTGAGGAGGTTTTTATTTATGAGTTATGCAATAATAAGAAATGAAAAATATAAAAGAGATAATTTAAAGGGAATATATCGTCATAATGAAAGAAAAAATAAAAATTATTCTAATAAAAATATAGATAAAACAAAATCATATCTAAATTATTCTATAAAATCTCCTCAATATAGTTATGAAAAAGAGTTTGATATAATTAAAGAAAAATACAATCTTAAGGGACAAATAAAAACCGTTAGTAATATTGTTTGTGAATACATAATAACATCAGATAGGGAATTTTTTGAATCCATTGGAGAAAAAGAAACTAAAAGATATTTTGAAACAGCCTATAAATTTGTATGCGAATATAAAAACTTAGGAGAACAATATATTTTATCTGCCAATGTTCATATGGATGAAAACACACCACATCTACATTTGGTTTTTATTCCTGTAGTTCATACTACTGATAGAAAAGGAAATGCCATTGATAAAGTTGCTTGTAGTGAGTTTTGGAAAGAAAAAGATAGTTACATCCAATTACAAAATGCTTTTTATTCATATATTACTCAAAACGGTTTCAATTTAGAACGAGGAAAATCATCTTCAAAAGAACATTTATCGATGAAAGATTATAAAGAAATTACTAATTATGAAAAAACTAAAAAGACATTAGAAGATATCAAAATCGAATTACCTAATGTCCCTGATATTAAACACTTCGGAAAACTAACAGTAAAAAGAGATGAAAAAATACAAAAAGAAATAATTGAGCCAAAAGACCAACTTATAAAACAACTATATAGTGATAATAAAAAATTACATTGTGAACTAGAAAAACAAGTTAATCTCATTGATAAAGCTGAAAAATTTGAAAGTGAAAAACAAACAATTTTACAAGAACAATCTAAGTTAGAACAAAAGTATATTAAATTAGAAAAAAATTATAATAAACAAACTCAACAACTTGAAAATGATTATAATATTAAAGTTAAAGAATTAGAACAAAATTTTAACAAGAAATATGATAATTTATTAAAAGAAAATATCTATTTAAACAAAATTATAAATAAATTTTTGGAAACTCTTGAAAAGTTTATACATTGGATTTGTAAAAAGTTTTCCATTAGTGAAGAAGATAACCTTATTAGAGATTTTCAAAAAGAAACTAATACTTTTATTAATCCAGAAAAACAAATTGAGCATGAATTAGAAAATCAATCAGATGAAAAATATTTATAAAACTCTAAAATCATAAAAATTCTATCTGCATAATTTTTATAAAGAACAAATCAAGCCTAATTCTTATTTAAGATATTAGGTTTATAGGTTTGGCAAAAGTTCTTATAATTATTCATTTGTACTTACAAATAAAATATTTTTCCTCTAAATAAATACTTGTTAAGACATCATTTAATAAAAAAATTCATTACCTTATTTAATTGTGTCAATGTGAAAAATTTTATTCTTTTGCATTTAAAATCTATCTTTTTATATTTTATAAAATATATTCATATAAATTCTCTTTTTATTATGTTAGTAATCTCTTTTATTTGTTTATAATTCTCTGATGTTCTCAAATTGATTTTTGCGTATTCAAATATTTTTCCTATATTATCTCTTATATTTCCAACAAGCTCTTCCATCCATTGATATCTTGGCATTATCCATATATGAAAATGTGTATTTGTTTTTTCTTCAAATATAACATTAAATCTATCACATATATTGTTTAACCTTAATATTTTAATAGTTTTATTTACAATTCTAAAAATTTCTATTCTTTCCTCTTCTGTTAACTCTGAAAAAGTTTCCATATGTCTTTTAGGTGAAACAATAAAAAAACCTTTTATTGGTAATTCCCAATCTTGTGATAATATAAATCTGTCATTTTCATAAGCCAATCCACATGGTAAAACAAATTCCTTTTTGACATATGCACAAGATGGACAACCTTTAAAATTAACTATTTCATTTGCATAATTTATCATTATTAATCTCCTAATTTTATTTTTAGTATAAACATATATTCTTATAAAGTGTTACTTTCAATTCGATATGCTAATTCTAATGCAAGTATTGGTACTTTAGTTTTTTTATCAAAATTAGCTAATTGGGTTATACTTCTTTCTTCCCATTCTACAGAATCTAAATTATCTCCAGCATAATAAAAAGTAAAATAATGTATTTTTTTATATTTACAAACGGCTGCAATCGATGCTCCCTCCATTTCTACGCAAACTACTCCTTTATTTTTATACATTTCTATTTTTTCTTTAGTCTCTCTATAAAAAGCATCAATTGTCCATGTTGCTCCATCAGTATAATTAAATTTGTATTCTTTTAAAATTTCTTTAAATAAGTTACTATATTCATTATCTAATTCAATATATTCTGAATCTGGTAAATAATGATAACTTGTGCCTTCATCTCTATAAGCTTTATTGGGAATAATTATTGAACAATCTTCAATATTTTTATTTAAAACTCCACAATTCCCAAAAATAATAAGTGTATCAATACCATTCACGCTTAATTCTTCAATATCTTGACTTATCCAAGGTCCACTAATTCCTGCCATAAATATGGTTAATTGAATATTTTTATATTCTAATATATATATAGGTCGTTTTTCCATTAATTCTCCAACTTTTTTACAGTTAAATTTTTTTACAATATCATTTAATAAATATTCTGAAAATACTCCAATCCCTATATGTGGCAACTTAATACTTGGGTCATGTATTCCCTTATTATTTTTTATACCTCTAGGCTTAATAAATCCCTCTTCGCTACTATATATTATCATATATTCTCCCTCCAAATAAATAATACTATGCATAACTTTATATTCTTTTATTTATTAGTATATCATAAAAATAAAAATTGTAAATACTTAATTTTGTCTGGTTATAAAATTTTCTGGTTATAAAATTTAATTTGAGAAAATATATAAAATTAATATTTATATTATAAAATCATAAATATTATGCAAATAATATTAAAATAATCGAATAGGAACTAAGTAAAATTATTACTTAATTCCTACTCGATTTAAACATACATAACTCATCATTATCATATACTTTAAATAATGTAATTTATGTTTTTTGATAAAAATCTCTATCTAAATATGAACAAATTTTACACCAATCATCTTGATTGGTAATGTTCCCAATTATCACATTATCATTCAAAATATATGAATACTCAGATAACGACATATTTTCCAGAGCAGGGATCCATGCATTTCCAGAATTATCAATTAACATATAAGCATTTTTTCTATTATGAGATGATTTAAATTGTAATTTGCTTATGTCATTGTTAAAAACTTTTAAAACCGTTGACTGAAAATTCAAAAATTGTTTATCAGTGATTTCAAACAGTTCTCTATTCCTTAATCCATATTTTCCTAAAGGCTCATATTGAAAAATTTGCCACTTGTGAATGTAATCAAGTTTTTTTATCAATTTTGCTAAGTTAAAGGCATCTTCCAAATTTCCTTTATGTGCAACTGTATTAATGCAAATATTTGCTCCAAATTTATGCAATTCTTCACATATTGCTAGTTGCTCATTAACAATGTCAGTATTTGTTTGTCTAAAACGCCTAAAAATATCATTCGTTGAACCATCAATTGGTATTCCTATAACATCAACTAATATAGCTATTTTTTTAGCATCTATTTTTTCTATTAATATGCCTTTATCACTCACTATATTTTTAATAATTGGACTACCAACTGTATCTAACGAAATTTTAAAACCTATTGACTTGATTTTTTCCAACAAATCAACAATGTCTTTACGAGTTAATGGATCTCCACCACAAAGAGTAACTTTTCTACATCCTGTATTATAAACAAATTGCAGAAAACTAATTATTTTCTCTGTGGAAACAGTCTTTCCTTTTTTTTCTTCCCGAGAAAAACTATAACATCCTTTACAATGTACAAAACAACTTTGACTTACAAAGAGATTTAAATGCATACATCATCACCTCAACTTTATACTTAAACACATTGTTTTAAGTTGTCAATTTTTCATACAATTCATTGTCTAACCCTTTTAAATTAATTTTTTCAAAATATTTTCTCATTTTTTCATTATATCCTAATATTTTATCCATTTCTTTTCTTGGTTCAAAGCTACTTAAATAAGCTTTTACATCAAAATCAAGTAAATCTGGTGAAGTTGTACCTTCAACAGGAACTAACCAAAAATGAACATTAACAAATACATCAGATTTCTCATTTGAAAGTAAGTGTGCATAATTTAATCCTAACTCCTTTCTCATTCCTTCCTTTGCTTTTTTTAGAATGAATGAATATCTGAGAAAAGTAATATCATCTAAAAGGTCAAATGCTCTATAGGTTTTATTTAATCCAAAAATATAAAATCCTGGACACGGATATTTTGGATCCGCTCTAACAATAATCCCATTATTTTCATAAATAGGTTGATTTTGTTCAGGAACATACTCTGGGTATTGTTCCATAAAGTCTGCTCTTGATATGCTTTCTGGAGCTATATATGCTCTATAATTTTTACTTCCTCCATAAAAATGAATATAACGCATACCTTTTGGTACTGGTGGAAAATCTTCCCTTCGCTCTACATCTATATACCGAAGTTCTTTTTTATTGCTTTGCTTACTATATGTTGTCATAATTTTACCTCCATATAATTATAGTGTTAATCCATTAATATAGATACTTCTTTAATTTTTACCGTAAATTACCAACAAAATTTTATATAATTGTTGATAATTTACGGTAATTAATTGGTTGCTCCGAATAGGAGCACTATGCCTCTACCTTAAAATGTTTTTCTAGGTAAGAAACAAATTTTTTCGAAAAATCTTTTATTTCTTCAGTTTTTAAAGTCCCATCATCACGAGAAATATTTATCCGAATGGTTACTTTCCTTTCTTCTTCCTTATTATATACATCTATACATTCATATGATTTCAATAATAATGACTGATATTCAGAAAGTTTTTCTTCCAGCATTTGATATTTCTCATCATGTGACAAGGAAATTGTATAATCCAAAGAAACAGAAGGATACTTTGATGGTTTACAATAATTATGACAAGTTTTTTCAATTTCATTCAACTTATCAAAATCAATATTTGCAATAACCATCATTGAAGTTTTGTCATACTTCTTTGTAATACTAAGATTTGCTATTCCAATTTGCCCAACATAAATATTTTCGACATAAATACTAATTACAGTATTACTATCCATATACTGATTATTGGGTTCATCTTCAACAAATCTAATGTCATGATTTGTTAAAATTCTAATCGTACCTTGAACAATATTTTTTATTTCCATATAACAACTCTCTGCATTTTTTATAGAATCTCTCAAAATAATGCTAAGCTGTCTTTTTACTAATTTACCAACATTTACTGTTCCAATTTCAAAAACACCATATTTAGAAAACTTTTTAGCATTTTTTATTGTTGCAGCCAAAACCGATAATCCCAACTCATCTCTTATATATTTGTTGGAAGGCTTGTTGATTATTTCTTCACAGTACGATTTATCAATTCCTACATTTCTTAGAAATTCATCATCATACCAAACATAGGTATTGACTTCGTGAAGATTGTATTTCTCTGCCAAAATTCTTTTTAAGTCATACTCTTTAAGATATTCTGAATTCTCATCATGCTTGATATCAAGGCTTAATTTCAAAGGTTCAGGTTTTAGATTATCATATCCATAAACCCTAGTAATTTCTTCAATTATATCAGCATCATTCTCGATATCTTTAGTTGACCTATATGTAGGAACTGTTACAATATAACAATCTTCTTCTAACTTAACCTCCATTCCAAGTTTTCTTAAAATATTTGTTACAACTTCTGAACTCATCTCAAACCCTAGATAACTTCTTAACTTCTTAAATGTTAACTTTACTGTATTCTTTTCTTGTTTTTTAGTATAAATATCCTCAACATAAGAATCTAAATTTAAAGTAACACCTTTCTCTTTTAAAAGGTATAAACATCTTTTTAAAGCCAAAATAGTCATTTCAGGATCAAGACTCTTTTCATGTCTTATACTTGACTCATTTCGATTGTGTAACGAAATAGAACTTTTTCTTATTAATGATGCATTATAATTAGCTATTTCAATAATCACACAGTCGCATTTATCAGTTACCACATAATCACCTAATACGCAAACTCCTGCTACTTCTATTACTTTTTTATTGCTGCAGACAACAATATTGTCTTTAGTAATGTTTAAATCACCACTTTCTTCATCTTCAAACATTTTAATGCAAATATTTGAAATGTTTTCTCCTTTTAAAGAAAATATTGGTAATCCAAGTTCCAAAGTAACATAGTTTGTAATTAATTCTGTTAATATGTTACATTCATAGCCACAATGGTGCAGAATCACTTTCATATTAATGTCAGTAATTTTCTGATTTATTCCAGAAACTTTTATAGCTGTATACCTATTAACATAATTTGTTAATACATTAACTGTAAGTTTTTCTTTATGTCCCTCCATATGTGTGTCATTTTCCATAATTGGAATTTTCTTCAATTTTGCACCAATTAGAGCTACTACTTCACGTGCAATTCCATAATGCCCCCAGAGGTCAGGTCTATTGGTTAGAGATTTGTTGTCTATTTCGACAATTATATCTTCTAAATTGACATATTCTTTGATATTTGAGCCTATAGAATAGCTTTTTGGTAAGTCTATAATACCATCGTGATTTTGTGAAATATCTAATTCCTTTTCAGAAAGGCAAACACCCTCACTTTTAATTCCAAGAAATTCGACTTTTTCAACATTCTTACCATTAATTTTTCCCCCTGCAATACAACATGCTGTAACCATTCCAACATAAGCATTTTTTGCAGATGTTATGACCGTAATGTCCTTACATCCAATATTTAATGTAAGTACAGTATAATTAGGATTGTGTGGATGCTTTTCAATGGTTTTAACTTTAGAAACTAAAACACCTGAAATATCTCTTCCTTTTACTTCTACATTTTCTACTTCAGCAGTAGTCATTGTGAATTTATCCCAAATATTTAACCAATCAATTGGTTGTTTAGAATCAATAAATTCATTAAGTAGGTTGCATGAAATAAGCATAGTCATCATCCTTTCTACATAATATCAAATTGACTTAATTCTTCTAAATCACAAGAGTTTAGAATTCTAATATCATTAATATGATATTTCATCATTGCAAGTCTTGTAAGACCGATTCCAAATGCAAATCCAGAATATATATTTGGATCAATGTTACTCATTTTTAAAACCTTTGGATGAACCATACCACAAGGGCATAATTCTAACCATCCACTATCTTTACAAGTAGGACAGCCTTTTCCATTACATATTAAACATTTAACATCTAACTCGAATCCTGGTTCTACAAATGGGAAATATCCAGGTCTTAATCTGACTTCTACCACCTTTCCAAAAATTTCACTTAAAATTCCTTTCATGACATAAAGTAAGTTTGATATGGAAACATTTTTGTCAATAACCATTCCCTCTAGCTGAAAAAATGTATTTTCATGACAAGCATCTATATCTTCATTTCTAAAACATCTACCTGGAGCAGCAATCCTCAATGGTGCACCATACTTTTCCATTGCTCTTACTTGGCAAGGAGAAGTATGAGTTCTAAGCAATTTTCCTGAATTCGTCCAATAAGTATCTTGCATATCTCTGGCAGGATGAGTAGAAGGAATATTAAGTGCATCAAAGTTATGATATTCATCTTCAATTTCAGGTCCAGAAACAATTGTGAATCCCAGTTTTTGAAGAACATCACATACTTCTTTTCCTACAATAGTAATTGGACTTAAACTACCTCTATTTTTATTTATCGGCATAGTTAAGTCAAAATCGAATGTACTCTTGGAAATAAGTTCTTCATTCTTTTCCTTTACTTTTTGTGTAATTTCATTTTTTAATTTGTTACACAACGCTCCTACTTCTCTTTTTTCTTCGATAGGAAGCTTTTTCATTGAAGACATTATCTCAGAAATTCGACTTTTTTTACCAAGATACTTACTTTTAATTAAAGTAAGCTCCTCTAAATTCCGTACTGACACAATTTCTTCAATAAATTGTTTTTTCAATTTTAACAACTCATCTTTCATGTTATTCTCTCCTTTGCATTTTATTAATTAAAACTGAATCCTAAAAGATTTTCTAGAATTTTATCTCTTATCCTCCTTTCATTTTTTGGTATAGCATTTGTTATATGAATGATAATCTTCATTCACATATAAATACTATTAATATGCAATATTGTATCACTTTTTAGTATTTATGTCAACAGTTACAGGTATACAATCGCTAATACTGCAACATAGTAGAAATAAATATTGGTTTTATTAATATAAAAGTAATTAAATTGGTGAAAATTTATCAATTATCACCAATTTTATATACATGACATAAAAGACATTAATTTTATTATGATTAATATTGAAAATGACAAAATAATGTCTTATAAACTTAATAGAATAAAATTTATAATTAACAATAATTGTAACACTAGAAAGAGAAAACAAATCAATCGTTTTTATCTTTTTAATAACTTTTTATCTTTCATCATCAAATTCAAAAATCATTTCCTTATTCAATAACTTTGATATATTTTCAAATCTATTTGAAATATTTATTTCTTCTTCTTTATATGTATTTTTATTCCAATATGCTTTTAATCCATAGCCTCTTTTTATCTTGTGGCATTTTGGTTCACTAACGATTATCCTATATTGGTTATCTATTATTTCTAATGCTGCACAATTTGATAACATTATTCCCACTAAATTATTTTCTCTTAATTGATTCTTAGTTGTATTTTGTCTACCTGGTTCATCACAATGTGGTGTAAAATATGCATTTATCCAATTTAGACAATCTACATTTGTAAATTGCATTTGACCATTTTCAATATTTATAGAATCTGAATTGCAAGATTTAAACCAACAACAAGCACCCGCTGATACACCACATATGACTTTTCCATTATTCCATGCATTATATAAGATTTTATCAAAATTAGTATCATACCATAGTTTAATCATATCAAAAGTATCGCCACCACCTTCATAAATGATATCTGCCCAGTCTATCTTTTCTTTTACTTTTTCAATATCCTTTAATTCATTACTTTTTAAATCTTTACAGTTACAACCAAATTTTTTTCCATAAATATTCTTCATTGTTTGATAATAACTTTCCTGAATTTCTATTGAAGCAGGTTGTGAGTGGGCTAAAAATAAAAAATTAGGTTTTTCTTTTTTAGTTAATCTAATTATCTCTTTATCTATTGTTTCCGTTTCATATGGTGCATAGTTTCCATCCTCCATAATTCTTCCATTTTCTCCACCACCAATTGCTACAATTTTTTTTGACATAATTTATCCTCCTATTTATATTAGTTTATATAATTATATTTTATTAAATAATTTAAATAAAAAACAATTACTCATATTTAAAATATAAAAAAATTATAAATCACTAACTAATAAAAATAATACTACATTTTATCTATCTCTTGTATTGGTATTTTTATTTCTAATAAATCATTTTCATTTGTATCACATAATTCTTCCAATGTTTTTATATTTTTATCTCTTAAAATAGTTACTATCTATTTTTGTTCCTAGTGTTTACACATATTAATAATATACTTATAAATATTAACAGAAATATTTTATCTCATATTTCCGTTTTTTTCAATACTAAAATTAAAGTAGTTTGTTTTCGCTTTATTAGGGATATGTATATAAAAAAATAATAGTAGAATAATATCTATAATAAAGCGAATAAGGTGAGAATATGAAAATTAACAAATACAATAACTTTAGAAATATATCTGGCTCTGTTCTAAAAGAGTTGAGATTAAAAGCTAACCTATCTCAACAAGATTTAGCAGAAAAATTGCAATTATTAGGTGTTGAACTAACCTCTAAAGAAATTTCAAAAATAGAAAATGATAACAGATTAGTTCAAGATTTTGAATTGTTCGCATTTGCTAAAGTCTTTAATGTATCAGCGGATGTATTTAATAAAAAACTTGATAAATAACAGTAAATTCAATATTATTTGCTGTTATCATTTTTTATACTTTCTAATATTGTTCTTATTCCATCATAAAATCCGAGTTTTGTAAAATTTTTCATTTTCATAAGCCATTATTAAATTTTCCCTCATCAAATATTCTTCTAATGCTTTTATTATAGTTTCTCTTGTATTTTTAAAGTGTGGTAGTAAAGCTTTTATAATACTAATAAGTCTGTCATAATCAATAGAATATTTTTCTGTTATTTTAGAAATTCGTTCATTATCTTTTTGAGTTTTTCTATATACCTCATCCTCTCTTTCATTAAAAATAGTATCTAGCATTGAATCTTCAATATATTCTTCAATATCTTTTATTTTTAACATAATTCACCTCCAATTAACGATATTTCGTCTATATTATATCTCTAATAAAGAGATTTTTCAATACTATTTTGACGATTTTTCGTCAGCGTTATTTCGTTAATTTTGCTATACTCATTTTATAATTAAGAAAAGAGGGATTTTATGCGACTTTCAGAAGCAGTTAGAAGAAGAATTATAAAGTTAGCAGATGAAAGAAATATAACTTTACATAGATTATCTTTGGAATCTGGAATATCATATTCTACACTAAGTAGTTTTATAAATGGAAAAAGTCAAAGTCCTAAACTTGTTACATTATTGCATATATGTGAAGGACTAGGCATTGAATTAAATGAATTTTTTACAGATAACTTGTTTAAAGATGTAGAAGAAGATTAATATTTATATGTATTTATTTAGTAGCTTATATAGCTACTTTTTTTGTATTTGTTTATCATTATTTTACACAATTTTTTTCAAAAATCTTTCAAAAAACATTCATTGATTTATTTTTTATTCCTTGTTACAATCTATTTACAATTTATTTTAAGTATTTTTAAGTTTTTAGAAAAAAGGGAAAAAAAACGGAATTGATTGTTACTAATTATGATTATATAATTCGCTTAACAAATAATTTTAAAAATGAATATTTAGACATAAGTATTCATTTAGATTATTATGCTTAAAATTTATTAGCAAAAATTTAACCATTTTTATGGAGGTGCATAATGTCAAATAAAGAAAAAATAATTGATTTATTTTATATTAAACATTTAAAACCTGTTGATATTGCTTTGAAACTTGATGTCAGCAATAGTTATGTAACAAAAGTAATAAAAAAGGATTCTAGGTATCATAAAGAAAAAACTCAAAGGAAACAACAAAATAAAGTAAAACATAAGGAACAAACCATTGAGTACATAAAAGCAAAACAAAAATCTAATAAAGATAGTTATGAAGCTCTTAAATATCAACTAGAAAAAGATGCTGAAGAACTATCTTATTATTTTGACATTTCAGATCGTAGTTTTAGAAAATTTAATGCTAGTGCTTATAAATATAACCATAAAAAGAAAAGATTTGAAATAGATAAAAAATTAACTGTTTCAGCAGATGTTCCAAAAATAGTTTATTAAATTGAAGGAGGTACAATAAAAATGGATGTAAAAGAACAATATTCTGTCATGTTTACTAATTATCCAGATATTATAAATATTGAACAAATGAGAAAAATGTTAGGTGGAATTAGTTTAACATTAGCTTATAGGCTTATTAAGGAAAATAAAATTAAAGCTATTAAAATAGGCAGACAGTATAAAATTCCAAAAGCTAATATAATTTCATACATAATAAATCAAAATTGAAAATAAGTACGTTTTAACAAGAATAAGGAGGTCATTATGATAACAGTGACTGCTACATTACAGAAAAAGAAAAATATTTATTATGCAGTTTTATATTACAAAGATGAATTTAACAATATACAGCGAAAGTGGATTTCTACTAAACTGAAAGTTAAAAATAATAAGAAACTTGCAGAAAGAAAAGTTGAAGAAATAAGACATGAATATGAAAAAACACTAAATGAGAAACCTACTCTTTCTAGTCTAGATGTAAATAATAAGGCTAATATAAAGTTTTGTGATTTTATGCTAAATTGGCTAGAAATTATAAAACCAAGAGTTGTCAAAACAACTTATGCCGGTTATGAAAGAATTGTAAAAGGTAAAGTTTATAATTATTTTAAAAAATTAGATGTTTCACTTAAAGATTTAAAGCCATATCATATACAAGATTTTTACACAGAATTATATAAATTAGGTTTAAAGGGTAATACCATTCTTCGCTATCATGCTAATATTAGAAAGGCTTTGCAATATGCAGTAAAATGTGAATTAATTTTAACCAACCCAGCAGATAAAGTAGATAAACCTAAAAAAGAACAATATATTGCAACTTATTATAACAAAACAGAATTAAACGATTTATTTGTTGCAATACGAGATACCCCTATAAAATTACCTGTTCTTATTGCATCATATTATGGACTTAGGCGAAGTGAAGTGCTTGGTATTAAATGGGATGCTATTGATTTTGATAACAAAACAATTATTATAAGGCATACAATTTCACAGACAAAAGTGGATGGAAAGTTGCAAATTGTTGCAGAAGATAAAACCAAAAATCAATCTAGTTATAGAACTTTGCCACTCATTCCAGAAATTGAAGAACTACTTTTAGAAGAAAAAGCAAATCAAGAATATAACAAGAAAATATTTAAAAAATCATACTTAAATAAAGATGGTTATGTTTGTGTAAATACAGATGGCTCTATATTAAAACCTGACTATGTTTCTCATAAATTTAACCAAATACTAAAAAATAATAATTTAAGACCTATCCGTTTTCATGATTTAAGACATTCGTGTGCTAGTTTATTATTATCAAATAAAGTCAGTATGAAAGATATTCAAATATGGTTAGGTCATTCTAGTTATAATACTACTGCTAATATATACACTCATGTAGATATAGAATCAAAACAAAATTCAGCAATTGTAATTGGAAATGCTTTAAGCTTTTCGGAAACTACACAAGACATTCAAGAAGATAATGAAGAAGAAATGGAATTATAAAAAATTGTTAGAAATGTCAGAAAATAAAAAATCCTTATTTAAGCCACTAAATAAAGATTTTTATAAAAATAAAATGTTGTGAATTTTGTAGAACTTTTTGTAGAACTACAAAATTTTTAAAATTAAAACACCAAGTTTGAATCTTCCGAAACACTTGGTGTTCTAATGGTGCAGATGGCCGGAATCGAA
>CALXME010000037.1 GCA_944389395.1 uncultured Clostridia bacterium
AAAATAAAAAAAAAAAAAAAAAAAAAAAAAAAAAAAAAAAAAAATAAAAAAAAAAAAAAATTAAAAAAAAATAAAAAAAAAAAGAATAAAAAAGAAAAAAATAGTTTATAAATTGTGGATAAAAAAACAAAAAATAAATAAAAAAAGAATTTAAAATAAAAAAATAAAATAAATGGAGAAAAAAATGTGGATTAAAAAAATAAAAATAAATAATTTTAGAAATTATGATTTAGAAGAAATTAATTTAAATAAAAATATAAATATTTTTTATGGAGAAAATGCTCAAGGAAAAACAAATATTATTGAATCCATTTTTTTATGCAGTATGGGAAAATCTTTTAGAGCAAAAAAAGATAAAGAAATGATAAAATTAAATGCTGAACAAGCCAATATAGAAATAGAATATCAAAAACAAGATAGAGATGGAAAAATAAAAATAGAAATAAATAATAAAAAAAATATTTATTTAAATGGAATTAAAATAAAAAAATTAAGTGAATTATTAGGAAATATTAATACTGTTATTTTTACACCAGACGATATTAATATTTTAAAAGGTGGACCTCAAAATAGAAGAAGATTTTTAGATATAATGATAAGTCAATTAAAACCAAACTATATGTATCACTTAAATGTATATGCTAAAATAATAGAACAAAGAAATAATTATTTAAGACAAATAAGAGAAGAAAAGAAAGATGAAAATTTATTAGAAATTTGGGATGAAAAATTAGTAGAAGAAGCATATATTATTTATCAATATAGAAAAGAATTTATAGAAAAAATAAAAAATAAAATAAAAAATATTCATTCAGAAATAACTGATAAAAAAGAAGATATAAAAATAGAATATATAACACATTGTGATAGTAAAGAAAAATATATTAAATTATTAAAAGAAAGAAAAAAATTAGATATAATAAAAGGGTATACAACAAAAGGAATTCATAGAGATGATTTTATTATTTATATCAATGATAAAGAATTAAGTATTTATGGTTCACAAGGACAACATAGAACAAGTATACTTTCTTTAAAATTAGCAGAAGTTGAAATTATAAAAGAAGAAATAGGAGAAACGCCGATATTATTATTAGATGATTTTATGTCTGAATTAGACGAAAAAAGAAGGGAACATTTTTTAGAAAAAATAGAAAATACACAAGTAATAATTACATGTACAGATAAAATAAATCTTGCAAATAAAAATATTTTAATATATAATGTAAAAAGCGGAAAAACTTTTAGGGAAACTTAAAGGTACAAAAGGAGGAAAACAAATGGAAAAATATAATCATAAATATGGAGCAGAACAAATACAAGTTTTAGAAGGTCTTGAAGCCGTAAGAAAAAGACCTGGAATGTATATAGGAAGCACATCTATAAGAGGATTACATCATTTAGTATATGAAATCGTAGACAATGGAGTAGATGAAGCCCTAGCTGGATATTGTACAGAGATTAATGTAATAATAGAAAAGGGAAATGTAATATGTGTAACAGATAATGGTAGAGGAATTCCAGTAGAAATACACCCAAAAACAAAAATATCAACAGCAGAAACAGTATATACAGTTCTACATGCAGGTGGAAAATTTGGAGGAGATAGTGGGTATAAAGTATCAGGAGGACTACATGGAGTTGGTGCATCTGTTGTTAATGCTTTATCTACATGGGCAGAAGTTACAATAAAAAGAGATGGTGGACTTTACCAAATGTATTTCGAAAAAGGAAAAACAGTTAAAAAATTAGAAAAAATAGGAAAAGCTGAAGGAACAGGTACTAAAGTTAGGTTCTTAGCAGATGATACAATTTTTGAAAGTCTTAACTATGAATATGAAGTATTAGAAAAAAGATTTAGGGAAATAGCATTCCTAACTAAAGGATTAAAAATAACAATAGAAGATCAAAGAGAAGAAACACCAAAAAAAGCAGAATTTTGTTATGAAGGTGGATTAATTTCATTTGTAGAATTTTTAAATAAAAATAAAGAAAAATTACATAAACAACCAATTTATATAGAAAAAGCAGGGGAAATACCAGTAGAAATAGCAATTCAATATACTTCAAGTTATTCTGAAAATATTTATACATTTGTTAATAATATTAATACAATAGAAGGTGGAACACATTTAGAAGGATTTAAAAGATCCCTAACAAAAGTATTTAATGATTATGCAAGAAATCACAATATTTTAAAAGAAAAAGACAGTAATTTACAAGGAGAAGACATTAGAGAAGGAATTACTGCTGTAGTTTCTGTGAAAGTAAAAGAACCTCAATTTGAAGGACAAACTAAAACAAAATTAGGAAATAGTGAAGTAACAGGTGTTGTTCAAAGTATGGTAAATGAAGCTTTATCAACATTTCTTGAAGAAAATCCATCTGTTGCAAAAGCAATTTTAGAAAAATGTATTAGTGCATCAAGAGCAAGAGAAGCAGCAAGAAAAGCTAGGGAATTAGTAAGAAAGAAAAGTAGCTTAGAAACAAGTACATTACCAGGAAAATTAGCAGATTGTAGTAGTAAAAATCCAGAAGAATGTGAAGTATACATTGTAGAGGGAGATTCTGCTGGAGGAAGTGCAAAACAAGGAAGAGATAGAAAATTTCAAGCAATTTTACCATTATGGGGAAAAATGTTAAATGTAGAAAAAGCAAGAGCAGATAAAATATACGGAAATGATAAATTAAATCCAGTAATTGTTGCAGTAGGAGCAGGAATTGGTTCAGAATTTGATATTACAAAAATAAGATATGGAAAAGTAATAATAATGGCAGATGCTGATGTAGATGGAGCCCATATTAGAACATTATTATTAACATTTTTCTTTAGATATATGAGGCCATTAATAGAAAATGGAAATGTATATTTAGCTCAGCCACCATTATATAAATTATCTAAAAAAGGAATGGAAGACATTTATTGTTATACAGATGAAGATTTAGAAAAAAAATATAAAGAATTAGAAGAAAAAGGAATTACAAGAGAACAATTAGGACTACAAAGATATAAAGGTTTAGGAGAAATGAATCCAGAACAATTATGGGAAACAACTATGAATCCTGAAACAAGAATATTAGTTAAAGTAACAATGGATGATGCAATAAAAGCTGATGAAATATTTACATTATTAATGGGGGACGAAGTAGAACCAAGAAGAGAATTCATTCAAGCAAATGCAAAATATGTAAAGAATTTAGATATCTAAAAAATTTAATGGCAGATAGTAAAATAACTATCTGCCATTAATCTATAAAGCTAATAATAATCTTAACTAAAACTAATATATATAATATTTAAACCTAATATATATTGCTATATAAATAAGCTTTCTACCACACATATTAATCATTCGTTCGACCATTAATACACCACAAGTAACTATATTCATCCCTAAGGGACTAATAATAACCACTTAAAATACTAGATATAAGAATAATCTTAGCTCGAATATATTACCTATCATTTAACCATATAAAGAAAATAAAAAAATGATAAAAAAAACAATTAAAAAACGAAAGGGATATAGCTTACAAACAAATAATATATTCTTCTCGCCGACATATCATAATATATTAAAGTACACTATAATACATCTTTGTCCGAATTATAATAAACTAATAGAAATCCATTATAACTCTTGGCTCAACTATTATTAACCTTACAAACATAGTATGTTCAAAAATAAAAAAAATATACAAAAATAAAAAAAATTTTTTAAAGACTTGACAGATTATGTAAAATAATGTAAGATAATTACACTTAAGGAGGTGAAAAAAATAAAAGAAAAAACCATACAGCAATGGATTCCAACTGATTACATTTTAGAAAACGGAATTATAAAATTAAAAAATAATAAATATATAAAAATTTTAAAAATAATTCCGATTAATTATAATTTAAAATCAGATTTAGAAAAAGCTGCTATTTTAAATTCCTATAAAACTTTTTTAAAAACATGTCCTTTTCAAATGCAAATTTTAATTCAAAGTAGTAAAGAAAATTTAGAAAAAAATATTTTTAATATTCAAAAAAATATCCAAAAAAAAGAAAATAAAAAATTAAAAAAAATAGCTAATAAATATATAGAATATATTAATAAAATTAATTCTAATAAAAAATCATCTTCTAAAAATTTTTATCTCATAATATCTAACGAAAAAAATAAAAATCAAGAAAATATAGAATCTATTGAAATTATTAAAAATGATTTAAAGGAAAAATATTTTAAAATCAAAGAATGTTTATATCGTTGTGGAAATTCCGTAATAGAAATTAATACAAAAGAAGAAATAATAAAAATATTAAAAACGTTTTTTAATGCTAGAAAAAATAATTTGAATAAAAAATAGAAAAAATAGAAAAAAATAGAATAAAAAAGAATAAATTAGAAAAAAATAGAAAATAAAAATAAAACAAAACGCGAAAATCAAAAATAAAGCAATTTAATTTTTTATTAATATAATTTAATATTAACAAAATAAATAAATTAAAAAGGAAAATAATAAAAAATAGAAAAAATTAGAAAAAATTAGTAAAAAAAAGAATAAAAAAGAAAAAAATAGTTTATAAAATGTGGAAAACAAAAATAAAAACAAAACAAAAAAAGAAATTAAAATAAAAAAATAAAATAAATAAAACAAAAAATGTGGAAAATATAAAAATAAAACACAAAAAATATTAATAAATAATAATAAAAAAAACAAATAAAATAATAAATAATATAAAAAAGGAGGAGAAAAAAATAAACAAAAAAATAATAGAAAAAAATAATTTTTTAGAAGGAAGTATTTTAGATAATGATAAAATAGCACCAAGTTATTTAAATAATCAAAATCCAAAATATTTAGAAATCGATAATTTATATTATTCTGGATTTATAGCAGTTAATTATTATAGAGAGCAAAATGATATTTTATTAAAAACATTAATTGAATCAAATATAAATATGAATATTTCAATTTTTTATGAAAGACAAGACCCATATAAAACAATAAAAGATTTGACATATCATATAGGGAACGTAGGAGTAGAGCTAAAAGAAAAAAATCAAAACAGGCAAGATATTGACATTGCAGCATTTACATATCAAGATGCAAAATACATTAGAAAAGAATTACAAGTAAACAATGAAGATATTTACTATTTATATCTTTACATTATAATTTATGCAAAAGAAATAAAAGAATTAAATTATTATTTAGATAAAATAGAAGGAATTGCACAAAGTAAAGGAATACAAACAAAAAGAGCAAACTTCAGACAAGAAGAACTATTTCTTTCTTGTTTACCACTAATGGAAAATAATAAAATATTAAAAGAAGTCGGAAAAAGAAATATTTTAACATCAGGACTAGTATCTACATATCCTTTCATATCATCCAATCTTTTTGATGAAGAAGGAATTTTTATTGGAACTAATATTTATAATAATTCTTTAGTATTTATTGATAAATATAAAACACAAAAATATAAAAATGCTAATATTTGTATTTTTGGAACAAGTGGAGCAGGGAAATCTTTTTATACAAAATTATTAATTTTAAGATATCATTTATTGGGAATAAAACAATATATTATAGACCCAGATAGGGAATATGATAATTTATGTAGGGAATTAGAAGGGGTACAAATAAAAATAGGACCAAATTCTAATACATTTATTAATATATTAGAAATTAGAGAAGAAAGTATAGAAGAAGGAGAAAATGGATATTTAGTAACAAAAATAGGAAGATTAATTGGATTTTTTAATTTAATATTTGGAGAATTAAACGAAGAAGAAAAAGCACTATTAGAAGAAAAATTAATAGAAACATATCAATTAAAAGGAATAACTTTTGATGACAAGAGTCTATATAACAAAAATAAAAAAACAAATAAAAAAGAATTTAAAAAATCTAAGGAAATGCCAATTTTAGAAGATTTATATAACATTTTAGAAAAGGACAAAAAAACAAAAAAATTCCATATAAAATTACTTCCATTTGTAAAAGGCTCTATGAAATACTTTAACGAATATACAAATGTGGAATTAAAAAATGATTTAATTGTAGCAGATGTATATGATTTAGGAGAAGAAAATCTAAAATACGGAATGTTTGTTTGTGCAGAAATTTTATGGGATAAAATCAAAGAAAAAAGAGAAGAAAAGAAAACAATTTATTTAGATGAAATATGGAGATTAATAGGAGTTACATCAAATAAAAATGTAGCAAGTTTTATTTATAAAATATTTAAAACAATAAGAAAATATGGAGGAAGTAGTGTCGCCATAACACAAGATATTTCAGACATATTTAGTTTAGAAGGAGGAGTTTATGGAAAAAGTATTTTAAATAATTCTAGCATAAAAACATTTTTTGCACTAGAAGAAGAAAACATTAAAATATTAGCAGAATATTCTAATTTATCTGAAAAAGAAAAAATAGAAATTAAATCTTTAAAAAGAGGAGAATGTCTAATGTTTGTTGGGGAAGATCACATTTTAACTAAAATAGAAGCAAGTAAAATAGAGAAAAAAATAATTGAAGGAGAAGAATTATATGAAACAGATTTTGACAGCGATGAACAATCCTAAAATAAATGAACAATTACAAAAAGAAAAAAATATAAAAGTAATAGGAAAAGACATTCCGTATAAAGAAGGAATATTAGAAATATTAGAAAAAAATAAATATATAAATTATATTTTTATTAGTGAAAATTTAGAAGGCGAAATTAATTTTTTAGAATTATTAAAAAAAATAAAAAATATAAATAATAAAATAAAATTAATAATTATTTTAAATAAAAAAAATAATATATTAGAAAATAAAATAAAAAAAATAAATATAAATAATATTTATTATAAAAATAAAATAAATAAAAAAATATTAATAAAAATTATTAACAATAATTTTAAAATAAATAAAAAAAATAAAATATTAAAAATAAAAAAAGAAAAAATAAATTTATTAAATAAAAAAATAAATAATAAAATAATTAAAAAAGAAAAAATTAAAAAAATAATTTTAATAACAGGAGGTAATAATGTTGGAAAAACAACAATAAGTTTAATATTAGCATATTATTTATCACAAAAAAACTTTAAAACAGCAATTATTGATAATAATTTTAAAAATTCAAAATTAACAAATACAATCAAAGTAAATAGAAAAACAGAAAATAAAGAAATTAAAAAAAATAAAATAAATAATAAATTATTTTTATTTTATAATATAGAAAAAAATAAAATAAATAATTTTACAAATGAAATAAAAAAAGAATATGATTATATTATTATAGAAAATAATATTAATAATAAAGAAATAATAAAAATAGCAGACTACATTTTTTTTATTATAAAACCGGAAATTAAAAATATAAAAGAAATATATTTTAAATATATAAATAATTTTTATAAAAAAAAAGAAAAAATATTTATTATTGCTAATTATTTTGAAAAAAATAAAATTTCATTAAAAATTATTTCTAAAATATTTAAAGAAAAAATAATAAAAATAAAAAATAATTTAATTTATAAAAAAATAAGAAATAATTTTAATAAAAATAAAAAAATATTAAATAATAAAAAACTAAAAAAAGAATATAAACCAATATTAATGAAAATAAAAAAGTAAAAAAAGAAAATTAAAAGAAGTAATATCAATATTTAAAGATAAAATAAAAAAGAAGTATAAGTAAAGAGATAAAAGAAAAAAACTCTAAAAAAGCAACAAATGAATGGTTAACAAAACAGAACAAGAAAATAATAAAAAAAGACAAAGAAAAAAGAGAATAAAAGAAATTAAAAATAAAAAGAAAACTAGGCAAATAAAGGTTTAAGAAATTAAAAATAAGAATAAAAAATTAAAAAATTGGGATAACTAAGAATTACATAATGTTTTTATTTAATTTAAAAATAAAATAGAAAAAAAGATAATAAGTAAAAAACATATAAAGTTTTTTGAAAATAATATAAAAAATAATGTACAAATAAATAGAAAAAATATTAATTTAAAAAATTAAATTTAATTGCTTAAAATTTAAAATAAATAAAAAAGAAAATTTATTTAAATAAAAGAAAAAATAAATAAAAAATAATTAAAAATAAAAACAAAAAATAAATAAAAAAAATAAAGATAAAAAATATAACATAAAAAAACAAAATAATATTAAAAAATAATTAAAAATAAAAATAAAAAAATAAAAACAGTAAAATAATAAAAAAATATAAAAGAAATAATTTTAAAAAAAATAAATAAAATAAAAATAAAATAAAAAATTTTTAAAATTAAAATAAAAAATAAGTATAAATAAAAAATAGAATTAAAATTATAAAAATTCTTTGAGAAAAATAAGAAACAAAATTGACAAAGAAATATACAAAAGAAGAAGTTGAGAAAAAAAGAAATTAATGCAAACATATAAAAACGAAAACAGTTAACAAGAGATAATAAAAAAGAAGAAAAAACAAAAAATAAAAAGCTTAAAATAGATATAAAAGAAAGAGTAAATTAAAAAATCAGAAAATATAAAATATTAAGTAAAAAAATATAGAAATTAAAAATATATTTAAATAATAAAATAAATTAATTAATAAAATAAATAATAAAAAAAAATAAATAATTAAAAAAAATAAACATAAAAAATAAATATATTAATAATAAAATAATTAAATAAAAAACAAATAAAATAATAAAATAAAATAATAAAATAAATAAATAAAATAATAAATAAAATAATAAAAAATAAATAATATAAAAATAATAATAAATAAAAAAGTAAAAATAAAAACTAAAAGTAAATTTATAATTAAAATAAAAATAAGTATAAATAAAAAACAAAAAAAGATAGAATTGATTTTATAAAAAATTTAAAAAAGAGAAAGAAAAGTTTAAGAAAAAATTGGTACAAAAACGGAAAAATAAAAATAGTTAACAAAAGAAAATAAAAAAAGAGAAAAAAACAACAAAAAAAGAAGATAAAAATAAAACAAAAAGCCTAGGTAAATAAAGGAAAGAAAAATAAAAAGATAAAACAAAAAAGGAAGAATAAAGTTTACATAGTTAAATTATTTTAAATAAAAAGTGAGTAAAGAATATAATGAAATATATAAGAGATAAGAGTTAAAAAAGTATAAAATAAAGATTTTAAAAACAAATAAAAAACTTACTAAAAAACAAAAAATATTAATTAAAAATAAAACCTTAAAATTTAAAATAAAAAATATTTTTAAATAAATAAAAAATAATTAAAAATACAAAAATATAATAATAAAATTAATAATAAAGAAAAATTAAAAAATATAAAAAAGAATAAAAATAAAAATAAATATAAAATAATATAAAGAAAAAAATATAAAAATAAATAAAAAAAGAAAGGAGAAAAATGGAAATAAATAATTTAGAAAAAAATAATCAAATAGAAATAAACAATGAAATTATAAATGAACAAGAACAAAAAAGTTTTTTAGAAACAACCATAGGAAAAGTAATAAATGCAGGAATAGATATAGGAATTAGAGCAATATTACCAGACTTTATAGAAGATCAAGTAATAAATATAAAAGACAATTTATTTAATTATGGATTAAAAGAAGGAATACAAAAAACAGTAACAGATGCAATAGATCTAGGAAAAAGTGCAATAGGAATTTTTACTGGGAATTTTGAAAGTATATCACAAATGCAAAGTGCGGTACAAGCAGGAGGATTAATTGATGGAGTTTCTTCTTTGCTTGATACTGTAGTAGAAAAAGTACAACAAACAGGTATAATTGATTATAATATAGCTAATACATTAAAACAAGGAAAAAATATTATTTTAAATAATATAGAAAGTAATATAGAAAAAACATTTACAAACCAAATAGAAAGTATGGACAATTTAGAAAAATATATAGAGGACTGGAAAAAAGATTTTAATAAAAAAGACTTCAATGCAATGGAAAAAACATACCAGAAATTAGAAAAAGAATTAAAAAATCTAATACCTATGGAAAAAGCAATAAGTCAGGCTAGAATAATAGAAAACTTACATACATTAATAAAAAATAATGGACAAGACTTTAATTTAAGTTCTGAACAAATAGAATTAGCGGAGAAATTAATTTAAAAGTATGCTCCACTTATTTATAATATTAAAGATTTTTTCCATGACTTTTTAAAAAAGTATAAGAACTATGAATAAGATTATAAATATACTCTAAAGTTTCATCAGAACATTTTGAAAGAATTCTATTTATTTTTGAAATAGTCCCATTATTTTTCTTATCTCCAAATAAAATATAATCTGTAGAAGAACCGGAATAATATACAATTCTAGAAAGTGTTTTTATACTTAAAGAACGTTCTCCTCTTTCAATTTGCCCTAAAAAAACATCTGATATATCAATCATCTCAGAAAACTGTTCGCGTGTCATTTTTAAATCTTCTCTAATTTTTCTAATTCTTTCGCCTATTTCTATATTATCTTGCATAACATCCTCCCAAAAAAAATCAAATTAATTATATTACAAAATAAGATGAGTACTAAACATACTATTAGTACAAATAAAACATATGCTAAATGATATATAAATATTATGTTCAAACAATTTAAATAAAAAATTTACCAAAAGATAAATATTGACACAAAAATCAAAAAGAAGTATAATGGAGGTAATAAAATGAAATTATTTACATATCAAGACTATTTAATTTATGAAGAATTACATGGAACAATTTTAAAAGTTGCAGAATCAGCAGAAAATTATGATTATGGTCAATTAGAAATAAATAAATACCATGATAAGATATTTAAAGAACTTTTTTCAAATAAAAAAGAAGAACAAGAATTTTTGATGGATATAATTGTAAATACGGCAAAAGAAAAAATAAATAAAGAAAAAGTAAAAGAGTTAAAAGAAAAAATAATAGGGAAAGGTGGAGAAAATATGGTAATTGAAAATTTAAGTAGGATTTGGGACATGCATTATGAAAGAGGCGTTAGTGAAGGAAAAATAGTGGGTATGAAAGAAGGTAAAAAAGCAGGAATAAAGACTGAAAGGAAAAAAATAATAATGCAAATGATTAAAAATAATATAAAAGATGACATAATAAAGAAAGTGACTAATACTAGCGAAAAAGAATTAAAAAAAATAAAGGATAAAATAAAAAATTAGGAAAAAAATATTTTCTATCAAAAATTTTAAAGCAATGCCACTAATGTGGCATTTTTTATACTAAAAAATATTAAATTTAATATAAAAACATAACAATTTGCATAAAAAAAGAATAAAGAAACAAAATAAGAAAAAGGAGAAAACAAAGATGGAAAGATTAGAAAATATAATAAAAAATAAAGATATAATAAATTTATTATATAAAGCACAAGAAGAAAAACTAGATGAGATAATCACCAAAGTAAACAAAGAAATAACAAGTGAATGTAAAAGGATTAATATAGAAAAAGTAATAGTAGAAGCAAACAATCCAAAAGAACTAAAAGAAATTTTTGATAAAATAGAAGATAATTATCAAATTAAAATTGCAAGATATAATAAAGAATTTTACAAAAAAGGATTTATAGATGGAGTAAATTTGATATTAAATTGTTTTAAATAAAAGAATGGTAGTAAACAGGCTTTTCCCTAACTTTTTTAGGAATTTCACTTGCAAAATAAAGCAGGTTTTAGTATAATACAAATGTAGAAAAATACGAAGAAAAGAGGGAAAAGGCAATGGAAGAAAGACAAGAAAGAATGGACGGAAAAATAATAGAAAGAGATATCGAAAAAGAGATGAGAACAGCTTATATTGACTATGCAATGAGTGTTATTGTATCTAGGGCACTTCCAGATGTAAGAGATGGTTTAAAACCAGTACACAGAAGAATATTATATGCAATGCATGAGGATGGAATTACATCAGATAAACCATATAGGAAATGTGCTAATACAGTTGGTTCCGTACTAGGAAGATATCATCCACATGGAGATAGTTCTGTATATGATGCTATGGTAAGAATGGCACAAGATTTCTCTATGAGATATATGTTAATAGATGGACATGGTAACTTCGGTTCTGTAGATGGAGATGGAGCAGCAGCAATGAGGTACACAGAAGCTAGAATGTCTAAAATTTCTGAATATATGTTAACAGATATTGAAAAAAATACTGTAGATTTTATGCCAAACTATGATGATAGACTACAAGAACCAACAGTTTTACCAGCAAGAATACCAGCGCTTTTAGTAAATGGTTCTTCTGGAATAGCTGTAGGAATGGCAACAAATATTCCACCACATAATTTAACAGAAGTGATTAATGGAATTATCAAAATCATTGATGAAGATGAAGTAACAGATGAAGATTTAATGAGTGTCATCAAAGGACCTGACTTTCCAACAGAAGGAATTATTCTAGGGCTAGAAGGAATTAAACAGGCATATAAAACAGGAAAAGGAAAAATTACATTAAGAGCAGAAACAGAAATTGAGGAAATGAGTGGAAATAGACAGAGAATAATTGTTTCTTCATTACCATATCAAGTAAATAAAGCAAACTTAATAAAAACAATATCTGATTTATCAAAAGAAAAAAGAATAGAAGGAATTTCTGAATGTAGAGATGAATCTGATAGAAAAGAAAAAGTAAGAGTAGTAATTGAGCTAAAAAGAGATGCAAATCCGCAAGTAGTATTAAATCAATTATTTAAACATACACAAATGCAAACAACTTTTGGAATTATTATGCTTGCCTTAGTAAATGGAGAACCTAAAATCTTAACTTTAAGACAATGTTTAGATTGTTACATAGACCATAGAAAAGATGTTATATTAAGAAGAACTCAATTCGATTTAGATAAAGCTTTAGCAAGAGCACATATTTTAGAAGGATTAAAAATAGCATTAGATTATATTGATGAAGTTATTCAAATTATTCGTTCTTCTTATGATGATGCTAAAGAAAGATTAATGGAGCGTTTTGGACTTTCTGATATTCAAGCACAAGCAATTTTGGATATGAGATTAAAAACACTATCTGGTTTGCAACGCGAAAAAATCGAAGAAGAATATAAACAATTAATGGAATTAATTGAACATTTAAGAGCAATTTTAAATAGTGAAAGATTAGTATTTGATATTATTAAAGAAGAATTACTAGAAATTAAAGATAAATTCGGAGATGAAAGAAAAACTAAAATTGTAGCAGCAGAAGGAGAAATTGATGTAGAAGATTTAATAAAAGAAGAACAAACAGTAGTTGCACTAACACATTTCGGATATATCAAAAGAATGCCAATAGATACTTACAAGAGTCAAAGAAGAGGCGGAAAAGGAATTACAGGAATTGCAACAAGAGAAGAAGATTTTGTAAAACAAATATTTACAGCTTCTACACATGATATTATCCTATTTTTCACAAATAAAGGAAAAGTATATTATCTAAGAGGATATGAAATACCAGAAGCAGGTAGAACAGCAAAAGGAACAGCAATTGTAAATTTATTAAGCCTAGATGCGGGTGAAAAAGTATCAGCAGTAATACCAATACAAAACTTTGCAGATGATAAATATTTATTAATGGCAACAAAAAACGGATTAATTAAAAAGACATCATTAAAAGAATATGATTCTAATAGAAGAACAGGACTTCAAGGAATTACATTAAAAGAAGATGATGAATTAATAGGAGTACGTTTAACAGATGGACAAGACAATGTAGTATTAGTTACTAGAAATGGAATGTGTATTACATTTGACGAAAAAGATGTAAGACCAATAGGAAGAGTTTCACAAGGTGTTATTGGTATTAGGTTAGATGAAGATGATGAAGTTATAGGAATGGAATCAGTTATTGCTGGAGGAAAAGCAACATTACTTGCTATTACAGAAAATGGATTTGGAAAGAGAACAGAATTAGATGAATATCGAGTACAAATAAGAGGAGGAAAAGGTGTTGTTACATACAAAATAACACCAAAAACAGGAAAATTAGTAGGAGTAAGAATTGCAACAGAAGATGAAGATGTAATGTTAATAACAGATACGGGAACTATAATTAGAATTAATGTAAAAGACATAAGTGTTCTAGGAAGATCAACTCAAGGAGTAACATTAATGAGAACAAATGATGGTGGAAAAGTAGTAAGTATAGAAATAATAAAACCAGAAGAAATAGAAGAATCGAATGATGGACAAATAAAATTATAAAATAGAAAAATGGATTCCAATAATAATGTACTGAACCCAAAAAATTGGACATTTTTTGATTAGGTACTAGGCAGCTTGGGAATGAATTCGAGTATATCGGAAAGTTTGTGTAAACTTTAAACTTCTTATGATAATTTTTTTAAATTTTGATAATTGAATTGACA
>CALXME010000038.1 GCA_944389395.1 uncultured Clostridia bacterium
TTAGAATTATCTAGAAGAAATAAGGTAGAAACAAAACAAGAAGAACTATTTGGGGATATTACAGTAGAAAAAGCAAATAGACAACAATAACTTAAGAAAATACAAGAAAATGAATAAAATAGAAAAAAATGGAAAGACTATTATAAATCCTATCAAAGGAGGCAGAAAAGTGGTCTTTCTTTTTATATTAGGAAGCATTATTTTACTACTAATATTATCTAAAATAAGAATAGAAATACAAAACTTTGAATTCACAACCCAGAAAAAACAACATATAAATACAACTTACAAAGTAACATGCAAATTAGAGATATTATACAAAATACCAATAGCCAAAATAACAATAACCAATCCCAAAATAGAAAAATGGAACATGAAAGAAAAAATCAAAAAAATAAATAAAGAGGTTTTACAAAATACAAATAAGATAGATAAAAAAGTAAAAAAAGTAATCAAGCATGCTAATATACAATACAAAAAAATAAATTTAAAAATAGAAATAGGAACTGAGAATGCATGTTTAACATCTTTTTTAATACCAGCTATTAGTACAGTAATTGCCATTTGGTTAAGAAAAAAAATACAAGACAATAAAAATCAAACATTTATTATACAACCAATTTATCAAGACAAAAATTTGGTAAATATCCAATTTTCAGGTATATTTGAAATAAAAATGATACATATTATAAATATAATATATATCTTAAATAAGAAAGGAAGAGTGAAAGAAGATGAGCGAACATCCCATAGAAGGACTTATGATTACAGCTATGAATAGTATTCAGGACATGATAGATGTCAATACAATTATAGGAGAACCAATTGAAACTTCAAACAATATTGTCATCATACCAATTTCTAAAGTTTCATTTGGATTTGCAGCAGGTGGAAGTGAATTTAAAGGAGAAACCATAGATGAATATACAAAAAGAGATAAAGAAGAAGCCATCCAATATAGATTGCCATTTGGAGGAGGAAGTGGAGCAGGAGTTACCATTAATCCAATTGCATTTCTAGTTATTCAATCCAACAATGTTAGATTAATGCCTGTATCACATAGTTCTTCCTTAGACAAATTATTAGATTATGTACCAGATTTAATTGAAAAAACAAATAATATGTTAAATCGTTGTATGCAAAATAGAAAAGAAGAAACACAAAAAATATTAAAAGAAATGCAAAAAAAGCAAAAAGAAAATGAGGAAAAAACAGAAAAAAAAATAGAGAAAAAATTAGAAACAAAAGGAGAAAAACAAAAAGAAGTTCAATATGAATTTGAATATGATGAAACAATAGATGAAGACGAATAAGTTGGCATTCAAACCTGGAACCAATGCCAAAAAATTGGCATTGGTTCCAGGTTTGAATGCCAATTTTTAAAATTTTTTTACCATTCGACAAAACTTCTTAAAATTCACTCTTGGAAAAATATGGAAAAAGTATTATAATAAACCAAGAAAAACAAAGGAGGAAAACATGGAAACAAAATTTTATAAAAAAGACAAAATTCTGGTTTTCAAAATAACAGAAGAAATTGATGATAATAGTGTACAAAAGATAAGGAGGAGAGCAGATTATGAAATTGAAAGATATATGCCTAAAAGAGTTGTATTTGATTTTGATAGTGTTTCTTTCATGGATAGTGCGGGGATAGGGCTGATAATAGGTAGATACAAATTTACCAATATGCTAGGAGGAAAATTAGAAGTGGCAAATTTGACACCAGCTGTAAAAAGAATTTTTGAAATGAGTGGAATTTTGAAATTAATACCAGTAACTCGGATTAGAACAAATAATTGACATAGAAAAAATGGTCTAAAAATAAAATTAAACAAAAATGTCTTAGTGACAAGAAAGGAGAAATTCGTATAATAAATATATTTATGTTATACGAGGAAAAAAGATGAAAAGTGAATTTGAAAATGAAATGAAATTAGAATTTGTTAGTAAATCATCAAATGAAGCATTTGCAAGGATTACAGTAGCAGCATTTGCTTCTCAGTTAGACCCTACTATTGAAGAATTAGCAGATATCAAAACTGCTGTTTCAGAAGCAGTAACAAACTGTATTATTCATGGATATGATAATAGACAAGGAATTGTAAAGGTTATTGCCAAATTAAAAGAAAATGAAATTATCATTGAGATTTCAGATAAAGGGAAAGGGATTGAAAATATTGAAATAGCAAAAGAACCTTTATATACTACTAAACCAAATTTAGAAAGATCAGGAATGGGATTTACAATCATGGAAAGTTTTATGGACTCTATGGAAATAGAATCTATTGTAGGATTAGGAACTAAAATTACAATGAGCAAAAAAATTAAACCAAAGGAGGAAGAAACAGAAGAGGAATTTGAAATGATAACAAAAGAATAAAAAGTTAGGGGTAATATCATGTACGAAATTGATGTGCAAGCAATAAAAAAAGCCCAAGCTCGGAGATAAATTTGAACTAGAAAGAATAATAAAAGACAATAATGGTCTTATATGGAGTATTGTAAAAAGATTTCAGGGAAGAGGATATGAACTTGAAGATTTGTACCAAGTAGGATGCGTGGGATTTATAAAATCTATTAAAAGATTTGACACAAGTTTAGATGTAAAATTATCAACATATGCAGTTCCTTATATGATTGGAGAAATAAAACGATATATCAGAGATGATGGACCTTTAAAGGTGAGTAGAAGTATTAAAGAATTAGGAATTAAAATAAGAGAATTGCAAAAAGAATACTTACATAAAAAAGGAGAAGAAATAACAATAGAAAAAATAGCACAAGAATTAAAAGTTTCAAAAGAAGACATCACACTAGCATTAGAAGCAACCAATACAGTAGATTCTATTGAAAGTAGTGTGTACACAAATCATAAAGATGGAAATAGTATTAGTTTAGTAGAAACCATAACAAATACGAAAAATGAAGAAGAATTAATTACTAATAAATTAGCAATAAATCAATTGATAGAAAATTTGGAAAAAAGAGATAAAGAAATTATTTTATTAAGGTTTTATAAAGAAAAAACACAAGCACAAGTTGCAAAAATATTAGGAATTACACAAGTACAAGTATCTAGAATAGAAAGAAGAATTTTAGAAAATATGAGAGGAAAATTATTAGGAGTAGGGTAAAATAAAAATGAAGGAGGAGTTTTTTTGAAAAAAGCACTTTTATATTTTTTTGCCTTTCTTTTTATTTGCTTCTTTTTACCAACTATATTTACAAAAGTAAACATACCAGCAAATGCACAAAGTCAAATATCAGAAAATCAAGAAGAGTCAGTACAACAAGAAGGAGAAGAACAAGAAAATTATCAAGATATTACAATTCAACTATTACATGCAAAAACAGGAGAAGTAGAACCAGTAAATTTAGAAGAATATTTATGTCATGTAGTATCTGCTGAAATGCCGGCAGATTATGAATTAGAGGCTTTAAAAGCCCAAGCTATTGTAGCAAGAACTTATACAATGTATAAAAGAAATAATAAAAAACATACTAATGCAGATATTTGTGACGATTCTACATGCTGTCAAGCATGGGTATCTAAAGAAGATAGATTTGCTAGATGGGAAGAGAGCAAAAGAGAAAGTAATTGGCAAAAAATAGAACAATGTATTAATGAAACAAGGGGGAAAATTGTGACATATCAAAATGAACCAATTAATGCTTTCTTTCATTCCAATAGTGGAGGAAAAACGGAAATACCTGTTAATGTATGGGGAGGAGGAAGCAATTTGCCTTATTTGCAAGTTGTGGAAACTGCAGGAGAAGAAGGATATACACAATATGCTTCTGAAGTAGAGCTGACACAAGAAGAAGTTTTAAATAAATTAAAAGAAAAATATGCAGATATTCAAATTGATTTTACAAAAGAAGAAGATGTAAAAATCATAGATTATACAGATAGTCAAAGAGTAAAAACAGTAAGATTTGGAAATCATGAACTTTCTGGTGTAGAAACACGAACTATTTTTGGATTAAAATCTACGAATTTTGAAATAATAAAACAAGATGGAAAAATAAAATTTAGTGTAAAAGGTTATGGTCATGGTGTGGGAATGAGTCAAACTGGTGCAGATGCATTAGCTAAACAAGGAAAAACAGCAGAAGAGATTATTCATCATTTTTATCAGAATGTAGAAATTAAACAAATAAATTCTTAAAAAATGTATATTCTTCTAAAAAAAGTAAATACTTTTAATAATTAAAGTATTAAAGGAGGATTATATGAGAAGAAATGCAAGATTAAAAAAGCACCAGAGCAAAACTTTAAGTGATAAAATTATTCTTTATTGTGGAATAGGTGTAGTTTTTTTAACAGTTATTGTATTTGCTTTGTTAATGTATAGTAAAAGTTTGAATGAAGATGTTAAAAACAGTACTATGACTTTAGAGCAAATGGCAAATATTGCAGGAAATAACACTTCAAATACACAAAGTGCTAGTACTCAAATCGGAAAATCTGTAGAAGAATCAGAAAAAGAGAATAATACAAATACACAAAATATAACTAGTAATACAAATAGTACCAATACGAATTCTAATACAACAAATACCACAGGAAATAATGTAATAACAACTAATAGTATTAGAACTGCAAAGCAAAATACACCTACTAATACGACAAATACAAATTCAACAAAACAAGAAACAACAGAGAAAACAGAACCTAAAAAAGAATTAAGTTTTGTAAAACCAGTAGAAGGTGACATTGTAAGAGAATTTGCAAAAGATAATTTAATTTATTCAGAAACTTTAAAAGAATGGACAACACATCAAGGAATTGACATCAAAGCAGATAAGACAACGGTAGTAAAAGCAGCAGAAGCAGGAACAGTAAAATCTATTAAAAATGACCCAAGATATGGTCTAACTATTGTTGTAGAGCATGAAAATGGATTCCAAACTGTGTATTCTAATCTTCTTACTTCAGAATTTGTAGTAGAAGGAGAAAAAGTGGAAAAAGGACAATCTCTTGGAACAGTGGGAAATACAGCAGTATTCGAAATTGCGGATGAACCACATCTTCATTTTGAAATTTTAAAAGATTCTATACCACAAGACCCAAGTATATATATAAAATAAGAAAACAAAAAAATGTCAAAAATATGTTTGACATTTTTTTGTTTGTATGATATGATGAGAAAAAATCGGGGAAATGGAGTGAAAAAAATGGCAAAAAAGAACAAAGAACTAAATAAAAGAGAACTAGCAATCTTAAAATTTATTGAAAAACAAATCATGACACAAGGATATCCACCATCTGTAAGAGAAATAGGAAAAGCAGTAGGACTAAGCTCTACAGCAACTGTTCATGGATATTTAGCAAAACTAGATGAAAAAGGATACATCAAAAAACAAGACAAAAAAGGAAGAACTTTACGTTTATTAAAAGGTGGTTCAGGAGAAGAAAAAAGAACATCAAGCAAAGACTTCTATACACAAAAAGAATTAGTAGAAGTACCAATTATCGGAAAAATAACAGCAGGAGAACCAATTTTAGCAGTAGAAAATGTAACAGACACATTCCCAATACCAATTGACTTCGTAGGAAACTCAGAAAGTTTCATGTTAACAGTTAGAGGAGAAAGTATGATCGAAGCAGGAATATTAGATGGAGATTATATTCTTGTTAAAAAACAAAATACAGCTAACAATGGAGAAATTGTAGTGGCATTAATAGGAGATGAAGCAACAGTAAAAACATTTTATAAAGAAAAAGACCATATACGTTTACAACCAGAAAATTCTACAATGGAGCCAATTATAGTACCAAATTGTGAAATTTTAGGAAAAGTAGCAGGAGTATTTAGAAAAATGTAATTCACAAAAAATTTACAAAACATGTATTGACAAATGACACTGTGTCACATATAATAAAAAGACAGTGTCATTTAATTTTGTCTAAAAAGGTTTATAGATAAAGCCTAAAAAATCTAAATAAAGAAAAAAGGAGAAAAAAATGCTAAAAATATTAAAAAATTTAAAAAGAACATTAGTAGCAGTTATCATAATCGTCATATTACTTTGTGTACAAGCATCTACAGATTTAGCATTACCAGATTATACCTCTAAAATTGTAAATGAAGGAATACAATCTGGAGGAATTTTAAATGCAGTACCAGATGTAATAGCTAAAGAAGATATGGATGCAATGCTTATTTTTACTGACAAAGATGAAGAAATTTTGGAAAACTACACATTAGTAGGTAGTGTTCAAAATATGCAAGAAGAAAAAATACTAAAAAAATATTTTGGAAAAGATTATGATATAGAACCAAATACAATCTATGTTTTAAAAGAAATAGAAGAAGAAAAAGAAGAAGAATTGTCAGGAATTATAGCAGGACCATTAATGGAAATGACAGCTGTAACAAATGAAGAAACTGCTAAACAAATAAAAGAAAAAATATTACAAAATGTTCCTGAAGAGCAAAAACAATATATGCAAAATAGTAGTATCATGGAAATAATAGAGCAAATGCCAGAAGAACAAAGAGAGCAACTTTTAACAGAATTTACAAAACAAATAAATGAAATGAGTGATTCTATAAAAGAACAAGCAGCTGTTTCTTCTGTAAAACAAATATATCAAAATTTAGGAATAGATACTGATAAAATCCAGAATGATTACATACTAAAAACAGGATTACAAATGTTAGGAATAGCTCTAATTACTATGTTATGTGCTGTGTCTATTATGCTATTATCTTCTAGAGTAGCAGCAAAATTAGGAAAAACTTTAAGAGAAAAAGTATTTAAAAAAGTAATACATTTTTCTAATGCAGAATTAAACGAATTTTCAACAGCATCATTAATTACTCGTAGTACAAATGATATTCAACAAATTCAAATGTTAATTACATTATTATTTAGAGTTGTTGTATATGCTCCTATTATAGGAATAGGTGGATTTATTAGAGTGCTTACAAATACAGATAGTTCTATGGCATGGATTATCGGAATTGCAATTGTAGCAATTTTATTTATTGTAGGAACACTATTTATTATAGCAATGCCTAAATTTAAAAAATTACAAGATTTAATAGACAAATTAAATGAAGTATCAAGAGAAATTTTAACAGGACTACCAGTAATAAGAGCATTTAATAAAGAGAAAAAAGAAGAAGGAAGATTTGAAAAAGCAAATAATAATTTAATGAGAACAAACATATTTGTTAATAATGCAATGTCTATGATGATGCCTTTATTAATGTTCATTATGAACTCAATTGCCATATTAATTGTTTGGGTAGGAGGTCATAATGTCGACCAAGGAATTATGCAAGTTGGAGATATGATGGCATTTATTCAATATACAATGCAAATAGTAATGGCATTTTTAATGATTTCTATGATTTCTATTATGCTTCCAAGAGCATCAGTTTCTGCTAGACGTATTAATGAAGTCATCGATACAGTGCCAAGTATAAAAGACCCAGAAGAAACAAAGAAATTTGATAACAGTAAAAAAGGATTAGTAGAATTCAAAAATGTTTCTTTTAGATATCCAGATGCAGATACAGAAATACTAGAAGACATTAGCTTTACAGCAGAGCCAGGCAAAACAACAGCAATTATTGGTAGTACAGGAAGTGGAAAATCTACAGTAGTAAATTTAATACCAAGATTTTATGATGTAACTGGTGGAGAATTATGCATTGATGGTATCAATGTAAAAGAAGTTTCACAAAAAGACTTAAGAGATATTATAGGATTTGTACCACAAAAAGGAGTATTATTCTCAGGTACCATTGAATCAAATATTAAATATTCTGATGAAAATATGTCAGATGAAAGAATGATAGAAGCTGCAGAAATTGCACAAGCTACAGAATTTATCAATGAAAAAGAAAATAAATATAAAGATCCAATTGCACAAGGTGGAGGAAATGTATCAGGAGGTCAAAAACAAAGACTATCTATTGCAAGAGCCATAGCCAAAGACCCAGAAATCTTTGTATTTGACGATAGTTTTTCAGCCTTAGACTTTAAGACAGATAGTAAATTAAGAGAAGCATTAGAAACAAAAACAAAAAATAAAACAGTTATTATTGTAGCACAAAGAATTAGTACTATCTTAAATGCTGACCAAATTATTGTATTAGAAGAAGGTAAAATGGTTGGAATAGGTACACATGAAGAATTAATGGAAAATAATGAAACATATAGGCAAATTGCATTATCACAATTGTCTGAAGAAGAATTAGGCAAGAAAGGGGGTAATTAATATGCCAGGACCAATGGGAGGACCAAGAAGAGCACAAACAACTGAAAAAGCAAAAGATTTTAAGAAAACAACAAAAAAATTAATCAGTTCTTATTTAGCAAAATATAAAATACCTATTATTATTGTGATTATATTTGCAATAGGAAGTACCATATTTACCATTGTAGGACCTAAAATTTTAGGAAATGCAACTACAGAAATTTTTAATGGATTAGTAAGTAAATTAAGTGGTGGCTCAGGAATTGACTTTGGAAAAGTAGGGCAAATTGCTTTAACATTAATAGGGCTATATATTGTTAGTGCCATATTTTCTTTTATACAAAGATTTTTAATGACAAATGTAGCACAAAAAATTACTTATAAATTAAGAAATGATATTGCAATAAAAATCAATAAATTGCCAATGAAATACTTTGATAAAAAGACAAATGGAGAAGTACTATCTATTATTACAAATGATATTGATACATTAAGTATGAATTTAAACCAAAGTATTACAGAAATTATTACTTCAATATGTACTATTATTGGTATTTTAATTATGATGTTTTCTATTAGTTGGCAAATGACATTAATATCATTAGTAATATTACCAATAGCAGGAATATTAGTTACAACCATAGTAAAAAAATCACAAAAATATTTTATTAGGCAACAAAACTATTTAGGACATGTAAACGGTCAGGTAGAAGAAGTTTATGGTGGATTAAATATTGTAAAAGTATTTAATGCAGAAGAAAAAGTAACCAAAGATTTTGAAAAAGCAAATGATGAATTATATCATTCAGGTTGGAAATCACAATTCCTTTCAGGTTTAATGTACCCAGTAATGAACTTTATTTCCAATGTTGGATATGTAGCAGTTGCGGTTGCAGGAGGATATTTAGCAGTTCAAGGAACTATTACAGTAGGGAATATTCAAAGTTTTATACAATATAACAAACAATTTACACAACCTATTAACCAAATAGCTCAAATATCTAGTATGTTACAATCTATGATAGCAGCAGCAGAAAGAATATTTGAATTTTTAGAAGAACCAGAAGAAGAAGTGACTGCAAAAGGAAATATAGATACATCAAAATTAAAAGGAAATGTAGAATTTAAACATGTTAAATTTGGTTATGACCCAGAAAAAACAATTATCAAAGACTTTAATGCTAATGTAAAAGAAGGACAAAAAATAGCAATTGTAGGACCAACAGGAGCAGGAAAAACAACAATGGTAAAATTATTGATGAGATTTTATGATGTAACAGATGGAGAAATAGATGTAGATGGGCATAATATCAAAGACTTTGATAGAGGTGAACTTCGTAAAATGTTTGGTATGGTATTGCAAGATACATGGTTATTTGGTGGAACAGTAAAAGAAAATATCAAATATAGCAAAGAAGATGCCACAGATACAGAAGTAGTAGAAGCAGCAAAAGCTGCACATGTACACCATTTTATCAAAACATTATCAAAAGGATATAATTCAGTTATTAATGAAGAATCTAGTAACATATCAGCTGGTCAAAAACAATTATTAACAATTGCAAGAGTTATTTTAGCAGACCCTAAAATATTAATATTAGATGAAGCAACAAGTTCTATTGACACTAGAACAGAGATACAAATACAATCTGCAATGGATAATTTGATGAAAGGAAGAACAAGTTTTATTATTGCACATAGATTATCTACTATCAAAAATGCAGATTTGATTTTAGTAATGAATCATGGAGATATTGTAGAACAAGGAACACATGAAGAATTATTGAAAAAGAACGGATTCTATGCTGATTTATATAATAGCCAATTTGAAGTCGAAGAACGGATAGAAATACAAAGATTAAAAAAATATGAATAAAAATAGTAAAAGTACTATTCAAAATAAAAAAGAATAGTACTTTTTGTTTTTTAATTTCTTCTCTTTCCAAAAATAGAAAGAATTCGTAAGAAAATATTAATAAAATCTAAATATAATTGCATAGCACAATAAATATGAATTTTTTCTTGAGGCATTGTTTCATCACTTTGTAATAATTTTAACTTATTAATATCATAAATCGTAACTCCAAAGAACAATGCTAAAATAAGCCAATCTAAAACAAGGTCAAAAGTAGAACTTTTAATAATAAATAAATTGATAAAACTTAAAATCACGCCTGCAATTAAAAATATCATAAGGTAAGAATGCCATCTACTTAAATCTTTATTAGTTCTGTATCCTATTAATCCTAAAACTCCAAATATAATGGCAGAAACAACAAATAAGTAAACAATAGAAGTTAATTCAAACACTACAAATATAGTAGAAAGAGTAACACCATTTAACATAGAATAGACAAAATATAGAATACCTACAATCACTGGTGGCAACTTCTTAAATAAAAAGCTAAAAAGTATAACTGCAATTAATTCTACAATTAGTAAAATATTAAAATATCCTTCCAAGATGATAGAAATAAAAAGCCCAGAAGAATAAGTATACCAAGCGACAATTGCAGTTCCTAATAAACCTAAAAACATCCAGAAAAAAGTTTTCCCCAATAATTTGTTTTGTTGAGTCAAATTATTTTCTTCCATAAAAATCTCCTTTCTTTTCAATACTAATTTTATTATATAAATAAATAAAAAGATTTACAATAGAAAGTTAAAAATAATTTCTATTCTTAATTTGGAGAAAAACTAAAAGATTTTTATAAAAAGGTTTGAAATTAAAATAAATTTATGATACATTAAAAAAGAAAAAATAATAGAAAAATGTAAAAAAGGAGAAACAAATGGGAAAAGGAAAAAGAGAAATAGGAAAAAAAGAAAAAAGAAAAATGACAAAAAATGAAATAGAAAAAAAGAAAAAAATAATCACAAGAACATTAATTATTATTTTAGCAATTATTGTTTTAGCAACTATTGCATTCATAGCAAATGATTACATTATTTTAGACAACAATAAAACAACAAACTTAATTATTAATAATAGAAATGTTACATCAAATTTAAAAAACGAAATTATGATAAAAGACAATATAATATATTTATCTAAACAAGACATCGCAAACTTTTTTGATAAATACATTTATGAGGAAGAAGAAAACAATCAAATTATAACAACATATGATAAAAAAATTGCAGAAATTGGATTTGAGGACAATACTATTAACATCAATGGTTCAGACAAAACGATACGAGCAAGTGCTGAAAAAGAAAATGACATTATTTATTTACCAATTTCAGAAATGACAGAAGTATATGGTATTGAAATAGAATATTTACCAGATACAAAAGTGGTAACTATGGATTCTACAGATAGAGAACAAAAAAAGGCAATATTAAGTAGTGATGTTGCTGTTAAATCTTCTACGAATTTCATTGCAAAAACAGTAGATAGAGTTAAAAAAGGTGAAGATGTTATTGTCATTTCTTCAGAAAATGGAAACTCTAGAATTAGAACCAAAAACGGAAAAATAGGATATGTAAAAACTAATAAATTAACAAATGAAATTACTGTAAGAGAAAATTTGGAAGAAGAAATGCAAATTTCAGAAAAAATTAATTTGACATGGGACTATTTTTCACAATATGCTCAAGCACCAGATAGAAGTGGACAAACCATAGAAGGGATAAATGTTGTTTCACCTTCCTTTTTCCACATAGATGAAGATGGAGATTTAAAAGAAAATGTAGGACAAGAAGGAGAAAATTATATAGAATGGGCACATAATAATGGATATAAAGTATGGCCAATGCTATCTAATGCAGAAGCGGCAACAGAAAGCCTAGATATTACTTCTAATATAATGAATAGTTATGAAAAAAGAAAAGAATTAATTGAAGATATTGTAAATGTTTGTGTAAAATACAAATTAGATGGAATTAATGTGGACTTTGAAAATATGAAACAAGAAGATAAAGACATGTATTCAAGATTTATTATAGAATTAACACCAAGATTAAAAGAAATGGGTCTAGTAACTTCAGTAGATGTAACAGCACCAGATGGTGGAGAAACATGGTCAATGTGTTTTGATAGACATGTGATAGGAGATGTTGCAGATTATATTGTATTTATGGCTTATGACCAATATGGAGTATCTAGTACAAAAGCAGGAACAACAGCAGGATATAATTGGGTAGAATTAAGTTTAAATAAATTTTTGCAAACAGAAGAAATTGAACCAGAAAAAATCATACTAGCAATTCCACTTTATACAAGAGTTTGGACAACAGATAGTAATGGAAAAGTAACAAGTAAAACAGTAGATATGAAAGATATTGAAGAAGTAATACCAGAAGGAACCAATAAAACATGGGATGATGAATTAAAACAAAATTATGTAGAGTATACAGATGGCGGAAATAAAAAACAGATATGGATAGAAGATATAGATTCTTTAAAAGCAAAAGTATCTTTAATAACACAAAATAAGTTAGCAGGAGTCGCATCTTGGAGAAAAGGAATGGAAACAGAAGATGTATGGAACATGCTAAAAGAAGAATTAGGGCTTTAAATACCATAGATTTTCTCAAAATCCCTTGACTTTAGAGGAATAGACAGATATAATAGAAAAAAGAAAAAAAGCACATTCGGAGGTATTTTGATAAATGCAAAATGACAATACAGTATATTTTTCAACAGACCAATATAACCAATTAACAGACGAACAAATAATATCTCAAATAAAACAAGGGGACGAACAGGCACTAACATACTTGATAAACAAATATAAAGAACTAGTAAATATCAAAGTTGGAAAATTCTTCATGATAGGTGCAGAAAAAGAAGATATTATGCAAGAAGGAATGATAGGACTATTTAAAGCAATCAAGAATTATAACCCAGAAAAACAAAATGCATTTAAAACTTTTGCTAATATTTGTGTTGAAAGACAATTAATAACAGCAATAAAAACATCTAATAGACAAAAACATATTCCATTAAATTCTTATTTATCTTTAAATACATCAGCCTATGAAAATAATGAAGAGGATAGTGTAGAATTAATAGATACATTTGATAGTAAAACAATAGAAGATCCATTAGAAACAGTCATGAAAGAAGAATATTATAAAGAAATACAAAATGCAATAGATAAATCTTTAAGTACATTTGAAAAACAAGTATTAGATAGATTTATGAAAGGTGAAAGTTATGTAACTATAGCACAAAAACTAGATTCACCAGTAAAATCAGTAGATAATGCTATTCAAAGAATTCGTAAAAAAGCAATAAAAAACATGTTTAATGCAAATTAAACATGTTTTTTTGGAGCTTCCAACGGGAATTGAACCCGTGACCTCAGCCTTACCAAG
>CALXME010000039.1 GCA_944389395.1 uncultured Clostridia bacterium
TTGGAGCAGGTAGTGGGAATCGAACCCACGTCATCAGCTTGGAAGGCTGAGGTTCTACCATTGAACTACACCTGCAATAGTTTCTTGTGTTCCTGACATTTATAAATTATAAAGGTTTTTTTTTATTTTGTCAATACTTTTTTTATATTTTTTCTTAGTTTAGTTGACATTGCTTTTTAAGTAATATAAAATTGTTTTAATAAAAATAAAAAATTTGGAAATACTAAGAAAAAAATTTGGAGGAAACAAATGAAAAATAAAAATGAGTTAAATTATAAACAATTAAAGATGACCTGTAATCCTGAAGTCTTTAAATTTGAAACAACTGAAGAACTAGAATCCATTCAAACAGGAATTGGTCAAGACCGTGGTATTAAAGCATTAGAATTTGGAATTCAAGTGGATGTAAAAGGTTATAATTTATATATAGAAGGTCCTAGTGGTGTAGGAAAAACTATGTATACAAAAAATTATCTTGATAAAATAGCAGGTAAGAAAAAAACACCTTCAGATTGGTGTTATATATACAATTTTGATAATCCTAATGAGCCAATTGCTGTATCTTTACCAGCAGGACAAGGAAAACAATTTAAAGAAGATATGGCTGGTTTTATTAAAGAAATTAGAAAAGATATTCAAAAAACTTTTAATGCAGATGATTTTGAAAAAGAAAAAGCTTTAATTAAACAAGAATTTGAAGCAAAACGTTCTGCTCTTTTAGAAAAATTGAATGAAGAAGCTTCAAAATATAATTTTCAGGTAAAATCTGCACAAAATGGTATCTATATGATGCCTATTGTAGATGGTAAAACAATTGAAGAAGAAGAATTTGAAAAATTAGAAGATTCTGTAAAACGTGAATATGAAGAAAAATCAGTTCTTGTACAAGAACAAATTATGAATGTAATTGGTCAAATTAAAGAAATCGAACGTCAATCTGACAAAAAAATATCTGAATGGCAATCTAATGTTGCTTTATTAACTGTGAATGTTCATATTAATTTTTTAAAATCTAAATATAAACGTAATAAAAAAATCAATAAATTTTTAAATGATGTTAAACAAGATGTATTAAAAAATATTCCTACTTTTTTAGAAGATAAGTCTAAACAATATCAACAAGTAGCTCAAAATCCTACCTTGCGAAAACCTGATCCTTGTTTAAATTATCGTGTTAATTTATTTGTAGATAATTCTAATCGTGAAGGCGCTCCTGTTATTATGGATTCTAATTATACTTATCATAATATTTTTGGTTCTTTAGAATATGAGAATTATTATGGAGCTTTAAAAACAGATCATACAATGTTAAAACCAGGTTTAATGCAACAGGCAAATGGTGGATATATTATTTTTCAAGCAAAAGATTTATTAACAAATCCTGCTTGTTACGAAGCCCTAAAAAAAGCTTTACGTGTTAAGCAAATAGGTATTGAAAATACAAATGATCAACGTTCTTCTATGGTAATGGTATCTTTAAAACCTGAACCTATTCCATTAGATTTAAAAGTTATTTTAATAGGAAATGCTAATATTTATCAAACATTACTTGCAATGGATAATGATTTTAGAAAATTATTTAAAATAAAAGTAGAATTTGAAGATGATGCTCCTGTTACCACCGAGAACTTAAATAAATTAGCTAGAATTATTCATGGATTTTGTGAACATGCAGAAATGCCTCATTTAGATGCTGGAGCAATGTCCCGATTAGTAGAATATGCCTCTAGACTTGCAGGTAGTCATCATAAAATTTCAACTCGTTTTGACGATTTAATTCAAGTTGCAGCAGAAGCTGCTACATGGGCAAAACTTTCAAAATCGAAAGTAGTAACAGCTGAGTTTGTGCAAAAAGCATTAGATGAACGTATAGAGAGAGTTAAAAAATATGACTCTAGATATATAGAAATGATTAAAGAAAATTCACTTTTAATTAACACTTCTGGATTTGAAATTGGTACCTTAAATGGTCTTACTGTTATGACAATTGGAGATTATACTTTTGGAAAACCTGCAAAAATCACTGTTAATACTTATACTGGAAAAAATGGTGTTATTAATATAGAAAGAGAAGTTGAAATTTCAGGACCTTCTCATTCAAAAGGTGTTCTTATTTTAACAGGATATTTAGGGGAAATGTTTGCACAAGATATTCCTTTATCTTTAACTGCTAGTATTTGCTTTGAACAATTATATAATGGTGTAGATGGAGATAGTGCTTCTAGTACTGAATTATATGGATTACTTTCTAGTCTTTCTGGAATTCCTATCAATCAATCTATTGCAGTAACTGGTTCTGTTAATCAAAAAGGACAAATCCAACCAATTGGTGGAGTTAATGAAAAAATCGAAGGATTTTTCCAAATATGTAAAATGAGAGGTTTAGATGGCTCTCATGGTGTAATGATACCAATTCAAAATGTAGAGCATTTACAATTATCTGATGAAATTGTAGAAGCTGTTAAAAATAAGGAATTTCATATTTATTCTGTTTCAACAATAGAAGAAGGTATTGAAGTTTTAACAGGTGTTCCTGCAGGTAAAAAAGATAAAAATGGACATTTTCCTGTTGGTACTATTAATTATTTAGTTTATGAAAAATTGAAAAAATATGCTAAAATAAGTGAAAAATAAGCTCAATACTAAAAAACATGTAGTTTTGATTTTATTCAAAATTACATGTTTTTTTATAACATAAACTACTAAAAAACGTTTTGCAAATTAAAAACATATTTATCTTCTATATGTTTTAAAACAAATACAGATTTATCTAATTCACTGACCGCTTCTGCATATTCATTTGATTTTATATAACTTTTTAAACTAGTTAAATTTGTTTCTACTTTTTCTAATTCATCATGTTCTATATAATAAGCAAGTTTATCATGTCTTTCATTCCACTGTTTAAAAATATCATCCATTTTTTCATTGTTTTTTTCAGAGTCTACATTCTCCTGTTTTTGATACATTTCTTGTTTTAATTCTTCTAATTGCTTTGTTAATTCTTCAATAGTTTCTACAGAATAATTTTGTGTAATTTGATTTCCTATAAAAATAGTAATTATAATAACACCACATATAATAACTTCTTTCCACATTTTAGTCTTCCTCTTTCTTTTGGCAGAAAATTTGTCCTTTCCCATCTAATGTTACAACTAAGGCCTCTTCTGGTTTAATCCCAAATTTTTCTACTTGTTTTTTTAACCATGCATAATTTTTACCTATATTTTTTAAATTTTCATCCATAATTTTTCCATCTACTACTAAATCATACGGAATTCCTTCATAATCTGGTTGTATATTAAAATCTTCTGGAATAGTGTTTCTCTTTTCTGGTTTTTGAATAACAGTTACTTCTCCACTTGTTTCTAAAATAGCATATTCTACATCTCCTAAATTTACGATATTATTTCCTCTTAATCTTTCTTGCAATTCATTAATGGTAAATCTTTCTTTCTTCAAAGCTTTTTCATTTATTTTTCCTCGATATATTAAAATACTAGGTTTTCCACAAATAATTTGTCTTGCTCTTAAACTTTTTAAATTTAAAATAGAAATAAATAAATGCATTACTAATAATCCTAAAATCGGTATAATTCCATTAAATATAGGAATTCCAATTTCTGTCATAGGAATAGATGCTAAATCTGCAATCATAATAGATATAGCAAGTTCAAATGGTTGTAATTGTCCAATTTCTCTTTTTCCCATTAATCTCATAACTATAAGTACAATAATATATAACATAATTGCTCTAAAAAAAGTAATTAACACGAAAATTCCTCTTTTCTATTTTACTTTTTTTATTTTTAACAAATTTTAACTTTTTTATACGATAATTTTTGAATAAATTATTTTTTTTTGTGAATAATAATTTTAGAACCTTTGAAAAAAATACATGATGAATTCTTAAACTAAGGAGGTTAGACTTATGTCAGAAGTTCAAGGGAATCAAACAAAAAGTGGAGCTTCTACTGCTTGGCAAATTATTGGTAGATTAATTGCCTCTGCTGTTGTATTAGCTATCACTGCATTTTTTACACCTGGATTTACTATTAATAATTTTTGGGCTTTAGCGATAGCTGCTGTCGTCCTATCTGTAATTGATTATTTAGTTATTAGGTTTACTGGTTTACATGCCAGTCCATTTGGTAAAGGTTTTGTAGGATTCGCATTAGCTGCTATTATATTATATGTAACTCAATTTTTTGTAGCTGGTTATTCTATTTCTTGGATAGCAGCTATTGTAGGTGCTTTAATCTATGGTGTAGTTGATTACTTTATTCCTGGAAATCAGTCTATGTAGTCAAATCAAAAAATCAGCTAAAGAGCTGATTTTTTGGTTATTTTTCTTTTTATTTATTCTGCTTTTGCTAAAATTATTAGTCTATTTTTACTATCATCTGTACAGGTAGATAGTGTTACCTCTGGTTTTCCTGCTGTATCTCTTTGGTAAAAACTTGTATCTGTATCTGTTGTTTCAAATTTATTATAAATAGTATATGTTAATTTATTTCCACTATTATCTGTGATATATATTTTATCTCCTATATTTAATTTTTTATTATTAGAGAAAAATAATCCATTTCTATAATTATGTCCTATAATTACAGTATTTCCCACTTGATTTACACCAGCTCCATAAAGTACCGCAACTGCTGTTTCAATAGATTTTCTAGTTACTTTTTCTAATATTGGGTATTTAAAATTAGTTGCAGGAATTACCATAGTTCCAACCATATTAAATCCTTTATATGTTGGTTGGCTATTATCTACATTATTTCCTGTACTCCCTGGTGTTTCTCCAACTTTATCTAATGGATTTGTTACATTTTCATCAGCCACTTGATTTTGCTCTTCATTTTTTTCTCCTTTTTCCTTTTCAAAATCTTCAACAAAAGCTGCAGCTTCACTTTCTATAAAATATTTTTGGTACATATCATATCCTAAAAATCCTAATAATGCTAAAATTGAAATAATTACTATTACTAATATGACTGTTAACACTTTACTATATTTACTCTCAAACATAACTTTTACCTCCGTATCTTATAATCTTCTATTTCTATTATACCATAAATGGAGGTAAATGTGTATATTTTATTAAAAATTTCTTATAACATTAATATATCAATACTTTTTGTACAATTATTAATTAGTAACTTTTACATAAGTATTTAATGGTTTTACTCTATAATATAAATCACCCATCTCTTCTGTAGGTACATATCCAGGTTTGCTATTAATCACATCTGGTATTCTATTTACTACAGATGCACAAGTCAATTCCACTGTTGCAGGTCTATTAATGATTAAAGTGGTTTCTGGTTCTCCAATTACTGTCCATTCATTTTTATCAAAATCATTTTTAGAATATACTTTTCCAATACATTCACTTTCAATCGTAATACCTTCTTCGGTCTGTGTTGTTACTACTGCACTCATTCCTGTTGCATCACCTGATTTTACAGTCATTCCTAATGTTTCAGAATAAATATCTTCTGTATAGGTTTGTGGTACTGTTTTTTGTGTTTGTGATTTTACTGTTAATCCTAATTTTGCACATAACCATCCATTTACATTCCACATATATGATGGCAAATATTCGCCTTTATCTATCATAGCTTGTCTTTCTTCATCTGATATTCTATCAACAGACGCAACTTGTTTGTCAAATTCATCTAATGTTAATCCTGCACCATGTGCTTTTGCTAATGCAATTCCATAATCTTCTACATTATAGCTAGAACTTCCTTTTATTTTCTTTATTGTGTGTGTAGAACCTGCTATACTAGAAATTAATTGTCCCCAATATATATCTTGATAACCACTACCAGTAATAGTGCATCCTGTTTGTTTTGCCATTTCATCTAATTTTTTTGTAATTCCTGGATTAGAATTCATTGGATAAAAGGCTTCTTCACAAGTAGTAATTGCATTTACTCCTAATTTAGCACATAACATTAAAGCATCTTCTACATCATTAATTAAGCTCATTGTAGTAACAATTGCAATATCTGGTTTTGTTTCTTTTATCATATTTTCTGCTTCTTCAACTGAAACAACTTTTACTCCCTTATTTTCTGTTCCCATAATTTCTCCAATATCTTTTCCTATCACATCAGGGTTTACATCTATTGCTCCAACTATCTCAGCACCTTTTTCATATACATATCTCATTGTGTATACACTCATTTTTCCAGTTCCATATTGAACTACTTTGATTTTTCTATCCAAAAAAATCACTCCTTTCTTTTCTTAATTAAGATTATATACTAATTTTTGAAAATTATACAAGCCTTTTTCCCTATTTTATTGTGAACAAAATTCATATAGTAACATAGCACATCTTTTAGAAGCTAATTCTAGATTTTCATCAAATGTTCTTGCATTCTTTTTATTTGGAATGTCTGAAATGCATCTTATACCAACAAATGGTATATTGTCTAAATAAGCTACTTGTGCAATTGCTCCACATTCCATATCTACCACATCAGCATCAAATTTAGCATTAATTTTATTTTTCATTTCTATTTCGGTACAAAAAATGTCACCAGTAGCTATAACACCTATTTTAGTTTGATAATTTTTTTCTTCTTTACTTTTTATCATGTTTTCAAAAGCACTTGTTAATCCGTAATCACAATCTACTCTATCTCCTATTCCTGTTATATATCCTTTACTATGTCCGAAAGCTGTTATATCAAAATCATGTTGTACTACATACTTTGCAATTACTACATCACCTATATTTAAAAGATAATTAATTGCACCACCTACACCAACATTAATAATATATTCTATATCAAAATTATCTATTAATATCTGTGTGGTTCTTGCTGAATTTACCTTACCTATTCCGCTTTTTACTATTATACAATCTTTTTTTCCAATTTTTCCGATTAAAAATCTTAAATTATATATTTGTTTTACTTCTTTTTCTTTAAAGAAATTTTGTATAGCTTCTCTTTCTTCATCCATTGCAACTATTATACCTATATATTTCATTTTTTATCCCCCTTTTTTTTGCTTTATTATAGCAAAAAACTTTAAAAAATGCAAAAAAAATACTATTTAGATTTTTAATTCTAAATAGTATTTTGAATTAAATTTTATTATCATTATTTTAATTCTACAACAGCTCCAACTTCAGTAAATTTAGCTTTTAAGTCTTCAGCTTCTTCTTTAGAAACTCCTTCTTTAACTGTTTTTGGTGCTCCATCTACTAAGTCTTTAGCTTCTTTTAATCCTAATCCTGTAGCATCTCTTACTACTTTAATTACTTTAATTTTTTGATCTCCTGCATCTGTTAATACAACATCAAAAGATGTTTTTTCTTCAGCTGCTGCTCCTGCTACAGCTCCTGCTGCTGGTGCAGCTGCTGCTACTGCAGATACTCCATATTTTTCTTCAATTGCTTTTACTAAATCAGCTAATTCTACTACTGTTAAGCTATCGATTTCTTCGATTAATTTTTCTATTTTTTCCATTTTAAAATCCTCCTAAAATTTATTTTTTTTAGTGATATAGCTCACTACACTTTTTATTTAAGCCTCTGTATTTTCTGTTGTTGCTTCTGCTACAGGCTCTTCTTTTGCTGGTTCTTCAGTTGTTACTGCAACTGTTACTTTTTCTCCAGCTTCTTCTTTTTGTTTTTTTACTTCATTTAATGCAACTGCAATTTTTGAAATATTTCCAAGTAAAGCTCCAGCAAGCATAGATAATAGAACTTCTCTTGATGGTAATTTTGCTAAAGTAATAATTTCTTCTGCTTCCATTACTTTATTTTCAATTACTCCACCTTTGATTTTATAGTAGTCATTATCTTTGCTGAATGTATAAATTGCTTTTGATGGTTCTAAGTAATCTTCATTACTCATAATCACTGCTGTTGGTCCTACTAGTTTATCTTCTAGTCCTTCAATTCCAGCTTCTTGTAATGCTCTTCTAATAATGTTGTTTTTAATAACACGGTAAGTTGCATTTGTATTTCTTAAGTTTGTTCTTAAATCTGTTACATCTGTTACATTGATTCCTCTGTAATCTGTTAGAAGTATTAATTTTGCATTTTTCATTTCTTCAGCTAATTTTGTTACTTCTTCTTTCTTTTGATTTAATATTTTTTCACTTGCCATTTATCTTTCACCTCCTAAAAATTCACATTGTATATTTATAAAAAATAAATAACACTCTTTATGCCTACCATAGGTATATAAAGAGTGTTTAACACTTTTATTATTACCTCGGTAGGACTTATTCTTGCCTACTGTCTTTGGCTTTTATAAATCGATTTTTATTTTTGATTAATGAAAATTCCAGGTCCCATTGTTGTTGAAACAGCTACACTTCTAATATATTGTCCTTTTGCTGCTGCTGGTTTTGCTTTTATGATTGCATTCATAATAGTTTCATAGTTTTCTAATAATTTATCAGCTCCAAATGAAACTTTTCCAAATCCTAAATGAATAATATTAGTTTTATCTAATCTATATTCTACTTTACCAGATTTGATTTCATTAATTGCTTTTGTTACATCCATTGTTACTGTTCCTGATTTTGGGTTTGGCATTAAACCTTTTGGTCCTAATACTTTACCTAATCTTCCTACAACTCCCATCATATCTGGTGTTGCAACAACTACATCGTAATCAAACCAGTTTTCATTTTGAATTTTTGGTATTAATTCTTCTGCACCTACAAAGTCAGCTCCAGCTTTTTGAGCTTCTTCTGCTTTTGGACCTTTAGCAAATACTAATACTTTTTGTGTTTTACCTGTACCATTTGGAAGTACTACAGTTCCTCTAACTTGTTGGTCTGCATGTTTAGAATCTACTCCTAATTTTACATGTAATTCTACTGTTTCATCAAATTTTGGTTTTGGCATTTTTTCGATAATTTCTAATGCTTCTTTAATTTCATATTCTTTTGTTTTGTCAACTAATTTTGCACTTTCTGCATATCTTTTTGTAGTTTTCATTTTTTTACCTCCTTTGGTTCTAACGAGCTATGCTCTCCCAATTTTTTATTTATATATTCATTCTTAATTTCTTATTTTTAAGAATGTTTATATCTTTATTCTTCTACAACAACTCCCATAGAGCGTGCTGTTCCTTCTACCATACTCATTGCTGTTTCAATTGATGCTGCATTTAAATCTGGCATTTTTTGTTCTGCAATTTCTTTTACTTGTGCTTTTGTTATTTTAGCAACTTTTTCTTTGTTTGGTTTTCCAGAACCTTTTTGAATTTTAATTGCTTTTTTAATTAATACTGCAACTGGTGGAACTTTTGTAATAAATTCAAATGATTTATCTTTATATACTGTGATAACAACAGGTATAATCATTCCAGGTTGATTTGCAGTTCTATCATTGAATTCTTTAACGAATTGCATAATATTAACACCACTTGATCCTAATGCTGGTCCTACTGGTGGAGCTGGTGATGCTTTACCTGCTTCTATTTGTAATTTAATAATATTTGAAATTTCTTTTTCTGCCATTGTCATGGCACCTCCTTAAATTATTTTAGTTTTTGTACTTGTGAAAATTCTAGTTCTACTGGTGTTTCTCTTCCAAACATAGATACTAAAACTTTTACTTTATGTTTTTCCGTATTTATTTCTTGAACCGTACCAACAAATCCTTCAAATGGACCATTCATTACTTGTACTTGTTCATTTACTTCATAATCTACATTAATTGGAACATCTTCAAATCCCATATTACGAATTTCTTCTTCTGTTAATGGTATTGGGTCTGTTCCAGAACCTACAAATCCAGTAACTCCTCTTGTATTTCTTACAATATACCAAGATTCTTCTGTTACTATCATTTTTATTAATACATAACCTGGAAAAACTTTTTTTAAGTTGGTTTTTCTTTTTCCATCTTTAATTTCTATTTGTTCTTCCATTGGAACAATGATATCAAAGAAATAATCTTCTAATTCTCTGTTCTTAATTGTTTTTTCCAAGTCTGTCTTTACTTTATTTTCATAACCAGAATAAGTATGTACTACATACCATCTAGCTACCATATCATAATCCTTTTGAGACATTTTTTATAAAGCCTCCTTTTTATTTCATTATTCAGCATTGTTTTGTGTATTATTTTCTACATTTTCACTATTTTGAGTTTCTTGTGATTCTTCAGAGGTAGTTTCTTGTGTTTCTCCTTCTGTTGTTGTGTTCTCTGAAGTTGCATTTTCGTCTGAAGTTGAATTTTCAGATTCTATTTCATTAGATGTTCCTATCACTTCTTTTATTTTGTTAATTCCTTGACTATTAATAGTTTCAAATGTTAGGTCTAATACAAAAACAATTGCAGCTGTAATTAGTACAATAACTATTACTGCTACTGTATTATTTATTAATTGTTTTGGGGTAGGCCAAATTACTTTTTTTAGTTCTGCTTTAAATCCCTTGAAAAAACTTTTCTTATTTTTATTTTCTTTTTTATTTTCTTTATTTGTCTTAGCTTCTTTTTTAGCCATTTTATTTCCTCCTAAAAATAGCTTTTACTATTTAGTTTCTTTATGTGTTGTATGTTTTTTACAGAATTTACAATATTTTTTTATTTCTAATCTATCAGTATTATTTCTTTTGTTTTTTGAAGTTACATAATTTCTTCTTTTACATTCTGTACATTCTAATGTAATGTTTTCTCTTGGTCCTTTTGCTGCCATTTTCAATCCACCTCCGACTTTTTTACCTTACTTTTTTTGAAACGATGTGAGCGCATGTCCGTAATATACATACGCTTTGATATTTTATCACTTTTTTACTTTTCTGTCAATGGATTTTCCTTAATTTTCCTAATTTTCTAGTAATTTTTTGTTACTATTCACAGTATGTAAATTAATAATTCAGAAAAGCCTGCTTTTAATGCTATTTAATGTTTTTTCTTTTTCTTCTTTGCTCTTTGTACAGAAAAGCCAAATTTTCCTAATTTTTTTCCTAATGTATAATAATTTCCATTTGCATAAGCAATTAAATCACATTTTGAAATATCAAATGCTCCTTTTTCATTTATGTACTTCTCATCTGCATTAATTGCTAACACTTCTGCTAAAAACATATCATGTGATCCTAATGGTATTATTTCTTTTACTCTACATTCTATTGATACAGGACTTTCTTGAATCATTGGACATGATAGAAATTTTGCTTTTTCTTTATGCAAATGCATTTCTTTGAATTTATCTACTTTGGCTCCAGTTTTTACACCACACCAGTCAGTAGCTTGTACTAATTCCTTGTTTGTTAAATTTATTACAAATTCTTTTTGCTCCTTTATAATCTGATATGAATATCTTGTCGGACGAACAGAAATATACACAGTTGCTGGATTCGTATTTAAAATTCCTGTCCAAGCAACTGTGATAATATTAGCTTTTTCCATTGTTCCACAACTTACCATTACAGCTGGTATTGGGTATATAAAAGTTCCCGCTTTCCAAGTAATTTTTGACATTATATTATTCTCCTTATATTTTATTCTCTATTCCCTGTGTCTTTTGTTTGATTTATACTATCACATTTATTTTCATTTCTTTCTTTTAGTTCTTTCACTCTTGTTTCTAATTTATCATCATATCTTACAACTGCTGTTCCTAAATCTTTGTCTAGGATTGTAATTTTTCCTATATGTTCTCTTCCTTCTTCTTTTGCTTTGGCTATTGCTGCTAATATATATGGCAAATAATTTTCTTGCTCATGTAATTGTTGTTCTAAATTATCTTCTCCGAAAAAATCTAGACTTATCATTTCTCCTCTTTTTGATAATGTTACAAATTCATATTGAGTAACATTTTTATTTTCTATCCTTGATATTATATTATTATCATCATTATTTCTTATTGATTTACCTACATTAAATTGTGCTAATCTTTTAAATAACATATTAGTATTCTGAAAAATTAGTTTTTTCTTAATACTTCTATCTTTTACTAAATCTCCATAATTACAATCTTCTATATCAGTAGTATCTTTGTCATCATGAATTTTTACTCCTATTTGCTCTATTAATTTTAAAATTGCTTTTTCATCTTTACTTATACCTTTTATATTGTTACTAGTTTTCATTAATCTTTGTAAATATTCTTTAGAAAATGCTTCTATTTTATCTTTTACATCACTTTCTTTTACCATATTTATATCTTCTATTGCAATTTTTAATATTTGTTTCTTTTTTTCATCTGTTTGTGCACTTTTGGTTAATTCTTCAATATTGTTTTCTAGTTGTTGTTCAAATAGTGCCACTTTATTTGCATCTATCTCATCACTTTCATTGTTTTGTTCATTATCTTCGTCTTGTATTTCTTCTTTTTTATCATAGTTTAATCTATTTGAGCTTATTGCTTTTTGTATCATAGCAGATACATATATATCTTCCAATTCGTCTATGTTTTTATCGTCTAAGTTATAAGTACATTCGATTGCAGCTCTTATATATTGTATTTTTTCGCTTGTTTCTAATTCATCACTATAAATAATTGTTTCAACTTCATTTTTTAATTTTCTTTCTAAGTTTGCAATTTGCTCTTTATCAGTTTTATTTACTCTATGTTGCAAAATGGCAAGTTGTGTCATATTTGCAATATACAATTCTTTTAATGTTTCTAGTACTTCATCTATTGTTTTAATATCTCTTATATTTTTCATAATTTTTCTCCTTTTAATTATTTTTTCTAATAGTTATATTTTATCATAAATATAAAAAAAAATCAAAAAAGCCACAAATTAAAAAATTTTTATTTTCTAATTTCTAGCTTTTTTAATAAAAAAAATCTAGCAACAACCTATCTTCCCAGCAGGGTAACCCACAAGTATTTTCGGCACACTTAGGCTTGACTTCTGTGTTCGGAATGGGAACAGGTATTACCCTAAATGTCATCGTCACTAGAAAATTATCGTATGCAATTAATTAGCACACTCAAAAATACATAGATGAAAAACTTTTAGTTTTAGTTCTACCGATTCTCCACTTTCGTGGTTAAGCCCTC
>CALXME010000040.1 GCA_944389395.1 uncultured Clostridia bacterium
TTGTTTATCTATTTATTTATTAAAAAATAATAAAGATAAGGGCTAGAACTTATAATTACTAGCTCTACAAATTACAAGTTATAGAAGAGATATAATTCTTAACATAAGAAATTATATCTTCTTTTTTATTGATTTTTACTATATTAAACAATGAATATCAATATTTTTGAGAAAAGTTCTCAAAAATATTGATATTTTTAAAAATATGGCATATAATATAGTATGAGAGGAGGAAAATCAAAATGTTAATAAGATTTAGTTTTAAAAATTTTAAATCATTTAAAGATGAAAATGTACTAGATATGGAAGCTACATCATTAAAAGAACATGAATATAATCTTGTAAAAACAGATCAAGTTAATCTTTTAAAAGTAGCAGCAATATATGGTGCTAATGCAAGTGGAAAAACTAATGTATTACAAGCTTTTGATTATATGAAAAAAAGAATATTAGTAAGTGATGATTCTAAAAAGAACTCTCCAATAGATGAAGATAATGTATATAGTTATATGATAAATAATGAACCAATTAGTTTAGAAGTTGAAATACTAGCAAAAAATAACAAAATATATAAATATGGTTTTGATGTATTAAAAGATAGTATTGTTTCAGAATGGCTATATGAAAAGAGAATTAATAAATTTTATTCTGTTTTTGAAAGAGAAAAAAATAATGTTACTATGAAATCAAATAATAAAATATCAGGTCTAGTAAATATTGATGAAAGAACTTTATTTTTAAATATATATAGCAAAATAGACAAAGATAATGAAGATTTTAATAATGTTTATGATTGGTTTGTAAATGCAAATTATTTGGATTTAGGAAATCCAAGATTTGAGGATTTTATAAATACTAGAATTTCATTAAAAATATTAAGTGATGAAAAATATAAAAAAGAATTGTTAAGATTTATTAAAACATTTGACTCTGGAATAGAAGGAATTAAGACTACACCTAATTCTTTAGAAGAAGTACAGAATAACAATAGAGTGGTTAAAGTAGAATTAATTCATAGAGGAGAGAATAATGAGTTAAAAGCATTGCCTTTAGAATTAGAGTCAAATGGCACTAGAAAAATGTTCCATTTATTCGACTTCTTTATGGATGCATTAAGAAATGGAATGGTACTATTTATTGATGAATTAGATGCAAAATTACATCCATTATTAACAAGATATATTATTAATTTGTTCCATAATAGCGAAACGAATATAGGTAATGGTCAGCTAATATATTCTACTCATGATACAGTAAACTTAAATAAAGATACATTTAGAAGAGATGAAATATGGTTTACTGAAAAAAACAGAGACGGTGTGTCAGAATTATATGCCCTATCTGATTATATATTAGATGATGATGGAGATAAGAAATCTGGTAAAAAAGTTAGAAATGATGCGACATATAATAAAGATTATTTAACTGGAAGATATGGTGCTATTCCAGTTTTAGAAGAATTTGAGATAAGACATGAGAAACAATAATGTTTCAAGAAAAGATAGATTAAGAAGTAAAAGGCGAGCACCAGCCAATTACTTAATTGTATGTGAGGGAAAGAAAACAGAGCCAAATTACTTTAATGGATTAAAGAAAAAGATTAATGAGAAGTACGGAAACAAAGTAGATGTTTTAATACCTAATATCGAAGTAAAAGGAACTGGAAAAAATACTACAGATTTAGTAAAATACACTCAAAAATATGTCAATTATTCAAGTAAAGTATATGGACAAGTTTGGGTAGTATTTGATAAAGATGACTATAATGATGAGCAATTTAATAAAGCAATAGAAAATTGTGATTATAATGCTTGTTGGTCAAATCCTAATTTTGAACTTTGGTTGTTAGCACATTTAAAGAAAGTAACTAGATACATTTCTAAAGATGATATATTAGATGAACTTAGCAAAGAATTTCAAAAGAATGGATTAGGAGAGTATAATAAAAATGATGCTGACATTTTTGAAAAGGTTACAAAAAATGGCAAAATACATAATGCAATAAGAAATTGTGAATATATGGAGAATCTTAATAAAGATGGACGAGCATCAGAAAGAAATCCAATGACAAAGGTATATAAAATTGTTGATGGGTTAAAAGAATATTTATAGCATAATAGAAATAGAAAACATATTAATAGGAGTGATTGAAACGATATGAGAACAGCAGTATTAAAAGAACAAGTAAAAGAATGTTATGAATTATTAAAAATTAGAAATGAAAAGATTTCTTCAAATGGTAATACTTATCAAAAGATAAATAATTGGAGAGAAATTAGTGGAGCTTTATATAAATTAAATGAATTTAAATTTATGGGTGATTCAGTAAAAGATATATTTAATATGGGAGCAAATTTTATGGCTACAACTGAAACTACAGCTATAATAATAAGTGATTATCCAAAATTTTTAAATTTTTTTAATATAGTAAAGGCAAAATGTGAGGCGATAATCAATATGCAAAATGGAGATATAGATGATTCTGACGATGAAAATTATTTATATGTAAAATTGCCAAGTAATTTAAAAGAATTAGATGATTTAAATACAATAGTTAAAGGACTAAATCTTGTATTTAATCAATGTCCAATTTTAAGAGAGACTTATAAAGAAATTAATTTTGTTGGAGTTGATGTTGGATCTAGTTGGTTTATATTATCAGTTATATTAGCAGGAGCACCAATTGCAGCTAAAACATTAAATTGGATTGCAGATTTTATAAAAAAATGTAATGATATTAGGATACAAAATAGAACCATAAAACAAATGGATTTGGAATATATAATTAAAAAGATGAAACTAGATAAAGAAACATCAGAACAAACATTACAAAATATACAAAAAGAGATAGAAAAAGATCATAAAGAACAATACATAAAAGAATTTGAAAATATAGAAATGCCTAAACAAGGTGAAATTTCAGAAGAAGATAAGTCAAAAATTGTGCATTGTATGACTACAATGATAGAACTTTTAGATATGGGAGTAGAATTATATCCATCATTAAATGCTAGTGAAGAGTTAAAGTCAGCATTTCCTAAGAAAGAAGAATGGAAAAAAATTCAAGGAGAAACAAAATTATTGAATGAAAATAATAGCAAACAATAAAATTATAAAAATTTTTCCAGTAAATATTGACAAAATATGTAAATGCATATAAAATATGCAAAGAAAGTGTGATGACAAAGGCATTGCACAGATTTATTAATTAAGAAAAAGTGTTAGCAAAAAGTTGCTTAAGATAACACCTAATAGTGTGAAAACATTATTGGGTGTCTTTTTTTATGCTTTTTTCCAGTACATTGACAAACACACTTATTTAAGTGTCATAACAAGCCATTTTCTTTAATATTCTGTATTAGATATTTAATTTGGAGATGATGTGAATATGAGTAAAGATAATAAAAAGACAAAATGTAGTGGGCTAGAATTTAATACATATTGTATATTTACAGAAGAAAAAAAGGATGTGAAACAAACAATAGGATTAATTTTTAAAGATTATTTAGAAAATATAAAGAAAAATACTAAGTAATTATTCATATTATTGCAAAATTATTTTGAGCACGTTACAATTTAATTGTAGATGATTACGGATAGGAGGTTAGATGCTAGATTTAAAGAGCCAGAATTTTAAAGTTGGAATATATATAAGATTGTCTAGAGAAGATGGCGACAAGCAAGAAAGCGAGAGTATCAGTAATCAAAGAAATATTTTGCAAAGATATGTAAAGGAGAATGATTTATGTTTTGTAAAAGAATATGTTGATGATGGAGTAAGTGGTACAACATTTGATAGAGCTGGATTTAATGAAATGCTACAAGATATTGAAGATAAAAACATCAATATGGTTATAACAAAAGATTTATCAAGACTAGGTAGGGATTATATTAAAACAGGTTTTTATATAGAGGATTACTTTCCCAAAAACAATGTTAGATATGTTGCCATAACAGATGGAATAGATACATATTTAGAGAGTAACAATAATGATATAACACCTTTTAAAGCAATTATGAATGATATGTATGCCAAAGATATTTCAAAGAAAATTAGAAGTGTCTATAAAGAAAAACAAAAACAAGGCGAATATCTTTGTAGTACAACTGCTTATGGCTATAAAAAACATCCTAGTATAAAAAATAAATTAGTTGTAGATAGAAAAGTAAAAAGTGTTGTAGAAAAAATCTTTGATATGTATTCAAATGGACATGGGAGCTCAGAAATTGTAAATTATTTAAATAGCCACCAATATTTATCTCCATCAGGTTACAGAAAAACAGGAATAGTTCAAGATGAAAACAAAACAGGGTATAACTGGAATGAAGTAACTATATGTAATATGCTTAGAAATGAAGTATATATTGGAAATACAGTGCAAAACAAAAAGTCTGTTATATCATATAAGGTAAAAAAAATAAGAACCGTAGAAAAAGAAAATCAAATAAGAGTAAATAATACACATGAACCTATTATAGATAAAGATACATTTGAAAAAGTACAATGCATTCTAGAAAAAAGAGGAACAAACACAAAACTTAAATATGACTATTTATTACGAGGGTTACTTTACTGTTATCATTGCAAAAGAAAATTGCAAATAGTTTTAAAGAAAAACTCTAAAAGAGATTCAAAAGCACATCCATATATAACTTGTAGTGATGCAAAAGAAAGAGGATGCTACCCACTAAGCATGAATTATGAAAAATTAGAAAGACATATTATTGATATTGTAAAAAAGATATGTAGAATATATGCAGATAAAGAGATTTTCGCGAGGGTTTTTGAAAAATATCAAAATAAAACTCTTGATATAAGAGAAGGTTATAGAAATAAACTATCACAGGTTAATAAAGCTATAAATGAAATAAATAGTAACTTAGACAAGATGTATATGGACAAATTAAGAGGTGTCTTGCAAGAAGAAGATTATATTAGAGTTTCACAAAAATTAAAATTTGAAAGAACAAAATTAAATGAACAAAAGAAAGAAATAGAGCAAAAATTAAGTCAAACAGAAGAAAAAGTAGATAATAAAAACAAAGCAAAAGAAGAAAAAGAATTAGATGAATTAATAGAAGATTTTTTGAAATTAGAAAAGATTGATAAAATTTATTTATATCGATTAATCAACAAAATAGAGATAGATAAAGATAAAAATATTTACATATATTTTAATTTTTCAAAATTAGATTCTATTAATGAAAATCTAGATGAATTTATAAAAATTGAACAAATATTAAGTCAGAAGAATTACCAAGTTGGCTAAAATCCATAAAAAATGTTGAAAAATTCGAAGAACTTTAGTAATATTATTAATGAAGGGGAGATGTAGTATGAAAAAGAGAATTATTATTGGATCAATTATGATAGCAATAATTGCTTTAATTGTAGTTTTGTTTTTTTACATAAACAATACATATTCAGACGATAATATTATATCAAAAGGATATAAAATATATGGAAGTGATTATTGTTCTAAGGATGATGATAATCCTATGCATGAAGATTCTGAACATCGTATGTTGGCAGGAACTGCTATTACTCCATATAAGTGTCAACTTTGTAATAAAAAATATCAGCACCCTAATACAGCAATACCTAAAATATGCTCTTCATGTGCAAACATTACAGGAAGATGTATGCAGTGTGGAAAGTTAAAAAATAAATAATATAAAAGTTTTTAGTTTTGTAAATTGGAAATTACAAGAAATTTAGATTATGGTTGGTAGTTTTTTAAAACCACACCATTAAAGTTAGCTTTAAAACCTGATGGAAAAGAAATATTTGGGTAATTTAAGGAAATATTTCTAAAAGATTGATAAATAGAACTATTTTCTTTATAAAAACCAGTAACTAAATCAACACCATCTGGATTTACCATTGGCATAAGGTATATAGAAGTTTTTTTAAATAAATCTCTTATATTGTAATTATAAATAGAAGTATTATTAGTATAAGAAACACAATAATATTCAATAAACTTCATAAGAAGAACAGATGTGATCCACTCGTTACCGATGAATAGAAGCTGAATAAAAAACTTTATTATTTCCATTTCCAAGTTTTATAACAGGAATAGATTTACCAAGAACACTAAAACCAGAATTTTGTATTTGTATAAATGGATAAGAATTATTTAATTCATAAAGGTCTTTTATCATAGTTTCATAAGTATAATTAATATTAGTTTTAACAATTGCCATAAAAATCACCTAATAAATAATATTTAAAAAATTAAAAGATGTTACAAGAAAATAAATATTGTGTTCAAAAAATAATTTGTGTTCAAAAAAATAATTTTTCTTGAAAAAAAGTTTAAAAAAAGATATAATTTTAAAAAGATAAGTAAAATGATATGGAGTAAAAAATGATAAAACTAACAGTAAATGAAAAAGATGAAGGAAAAAAGCTAGATAAGTTTTTAATTTCTAATATAGAAGGCTTAACACAAAATTTGTTTTATAAAACACTTAGAAAAAAAGATATTAAAATAAATGAAAAACGTATTAATTCAAATATAATAGTAAAAAATGGAGATATTATTTTAGTATATATATCAGAAGAATTACTAAAACCAAAAATTAATATAGATATTATCTATGAAGATGATAATATATTAGTTGTAAATAAACCGTATAATTTAGAAGTAACAGGAAAAAATAGTTTAACAGATATATTACAAGAAAAATATCAAGATAAAAATATACTACCTTGTCATAGAATTGATAGAAATACTAAAGGTTTAGTTTTATTTAGTAAAAATGAAGAAAGTTTAAATATTTTGCTTCAAAAGTTTAAAAATCAAGAAATAGAAAAACATTATTTAGCTTTAGTATATGGTGTGCCAAAAGAAAATAGTAAAAGATGTGAAGCTTTTTTATTTAAAGACAATAAAAAAGCTAAGGTATATATAAGTGATGTTCCAAAGAAAAGATATAGAAAAATTGTTACGTCATATAAAGTATTAGAAAGAAGAAAAGATAGCACTTCGCTTTTAGATGTTGAGATAGAAACAGGAAAAACTCATCAAATAAGAGCTCATTTAGCTTATTTGGGTTTACCAATAATAGGAGACCGGAAAATATGGTAGAAATGAAATAAATAAAAAATTTGGAAAAAAATACCAAGAATTAACAAGTTATATTATAAAATTTAATTTTAAAGAAGATAGTAATATTTTAAATTATTTAAATGGAAAAGAAATAAAATTAATAAATAATGAGGTGAAATAAAGTGAAAGATAATGAAAAAATTAGAAAAAAATTTGAAGATGTTTCAGATATAAAATTAATAAAAAAAACAGAAAGGGTAAGATTTTTATTTAATATTGTTCTTTTTGTAGCATTTTTTGTGATTTTTTATATTTTAGTTATGCTTATAGGAGCATTAGAAGAGTATAAAACCTTATACTCGATTTTAACAATTTTAATAATACCAGGAATAATTGCTTTAATGGTAGGACTTGATGCTTTATCAAAAAAAATAAAATTTCCTTCTGAAATAGAACAAAAATATAGAATAGAACATCCAACAAAAGTTATAGGACATCAAAACATAGAAGGAGTAAAAGAATTTAAAGTTGATAAAAGTAAAAAGAAAAAAATATCACGTAAGAATATTACTTCAACAATAGGCGGAAAAATAGCAATAATTTTTATTATATTATTAACATTAATAATGATTTTCCTACCATTATATGTACAAATTAATAGGGAATACATTAAAGAAACATTAGAAAAGGATAATTATCTTGCAAGACAATTACCTATTTTAAGAACCGAAAAGTATAATGAAACAAGAAATTTATTTTTTACGGTAATAGATCTTATGGGACCTATTCCAATATTTGTAATTTTCTTAATTATTGTAATAGTTACAATTATATGTGTATATAGACAGAGAACCAAATTAACAGATATGAGAATAAATGAAAAACTTAAAACAGATGGAAAAATTTTAGTATATCAGTTTAATATGGTTAAGAATCGTTGGTACCCTGCAAATGGTGTTACTTTAGTTACGATAGATTTAGAAAATACGAAAGCTGTATATGATAAAAATGTAAAAAGAATAATATTTTATGGAAATGTAAAAACACAATTAGCAATAAATAAAGATGAGCCAGGAAAAACATTAGATATGACAGTTTTATATCCTTTTGATAGACAGATACAACCAAAAGAAGACGGAACAGCACCTGATTTTGTACCGGACGGAACGGAGAAGGATGGATATTTTGAAATTTATGATTATTTTACACCAAGCTTAGCTGAATTTTTAAAATTAAAATAAATTAAAAAACAGTTTAAATTTATAAATTAATTTTAAACTGTTTTTTTGTAATAAATATAAAACTCTTTGCATATATTATATAGAAGTTTTTTAAAAAAGAGGGGTTTTATGGAAAATTGGTATGAAGTAATGTATAACACAAGATTGGACAAGTTAGTGTTAAGAAAACCAAGATTAAGAGGAAAAATAATAAGAAAGGTAAGAAAACATAAGTTAATTAGCTTAATTATATTTATTACGATGTTATTTTCAATACTAAATATAACAATGATAATAAATTTTTTTGGAATTTTGCAAAAATTCTAAAAATATGGTAAAATATTACTATTCTAAAAAGGAAGGAATAGTAAAAATGAAACTTGCAAATGAGTGGAAAGAATATAAAATATTAGATATGGCAGACGGGCAAAAATTAGAAAAATGGGGAGATATAATATTATCTAGACCAGACCCACAAATAATTTGGAAAAATAAAAGTTTTCCTGATAAATGGAATAAAATAAATGCAACATATCATAGAAGTAAAACTGGTGGTGGCTCTTGGGAGTTCAATAAAAAAATGCCAAATTTTTGGCAAATACATTATAAAAAATTAACATTTAATATAAAACCAATGGGCTTTAAACATACAGGCTTATTTCCAGAGCAAGCAGTTAATTGGGACTGGATGATAAATAAAATAGAAGAAGAAAGAAAGAAAACAAAAAGAGAAATAAAAGTATTAAATTTATTTGCATATACAGGAGGAGCAACTGTAGCTTGTTTATCAGCAGGAGCTTCTGTTTGCCATGTTGATAGTTCTAAAGGTATGACAATATGGGCTAAAGAAAATGTGATTTCTTCTGGTTTAGAAAAAATGCAAGTTCGATATATAGTAGATGATGTTGTAAAATTTGTAAATAGAGAAATAAGACGTGGGAATAAATATGATGCAATAATTATGGATCCACCATCATATGGAAGAGGAACAAAAGGAGAAGTATGGCAATTTGAAGATAACATATATGATTTAGTAGAATTATGCACAAAAGTATTGTCAGATAACCCATTATTTTTCTTAATAAATTCATATACAACAGGAATATCAAGTACAGTTTTAAATAATATATTAAATCTAACAGTTGGAAAAAGGTATAAAGGAAAACAAGAGTGTGGAGAAATTGGCTTGCCTATGGAAAATTCAAAACTAATATTACCTTGTGGAATTTATGCTAGGTGGGAGAAATAAAATGAATTTAAATGTAATATATGAAGATAACCATATAATAGTAGTAGAAAAAATACCAAATGTGCCGGTACAAAAAGATAGTTCCGAAGATATGGATATGTTAAGTTTAGTTAAAAATTATATTAAAGAAAAATATAATAAACCAGGAAATGTATATTTAGGGTTAGTACATAGATTAGATAGACCTGTAGGTGGAGTTATTGTATTTGCAAAAACATCAAAAGCAGCATCAAGGCTATCAAATCAAGTAAGAGAAAAAATATTTAAAAAAGAATATTTAGCCGTTGTAGATGGAAAGTTAGAAAAAACAAAAGGAACTTTAGAAAATTATTTATATAAAGATGTAAAGAAAAATACAAGTTATGTCGTAGATAAAAATGAAAAACAGGCAAAATTTGCAAAACTAGATTATGAAGTATTAAAATATGATGAAAAAGAAAATGCAAGTTTATTGAAAATAAATTTACATACAGGAAGACATCATCAAATAAGAGTACAATTATCAAATATAGGACATAGTATTTATGGAGATCAGAGGTATGGTAAAATAGGGAAGAATAAACAAATAGCATTATGGGCATATAAACTTACTATTATACACCCAACAAAAAAAGAAAAAATGGAATTTGTTTCTATTCCTAAAAAGATAGGTGTTTGGAAAATATTAGAGAAATAAAAATCAAAATACAAATTTTATTTGATTTTTTTTGTATTGTATAGTAAAATGATACTGTAAGATTTTAAAAACAGAGGTGAATCTGATGCAAAAAATAGAAATTGGAATTGGCGAAAGTAATTTTAAAATTTTAAGATTAAAAAATTATTATTTTATAGATAAATCTTTGTATATAAAAGACATAATTGATAATACAAGCAAGGTAATATTAGTTACAAGACCACGTAGGTTTGGAAAAACTTTAAATATGAGTATGCTAAGATATTATTTTGATATAAAAGGGAAAGACAATAAAGAATTATTTAAAGGTTTAAAAATAATGGAACAAGACGAAAATTACACATCTAAACTTGGATATTATCCAGTAATATATTTAACTTTAAAAGATGTAAATGACAGAAACTTTCATAATATGTTATTAGATTTAAAAACAGCAATGATAAATATGTATAAAGAACATATGTATTTATTAAATAGTGATAAAATTTATGATTTTGAAAAAAATAAAATAAATGATATCTTAAACGCAAGAGAAGATGAAATAGTATTAAAAAATGCTGTTAAAGATTTAAGTGAATATTTAAATAGATATTATGGAAGACCAGTAATATTATTAGTAGATGAATATGATGTGCCTTTACAGTCTGCTTATGTAAAAGGTTATTATGATGAAGCAATAGAATTTTTAAAAGGTTTTTATAATATTACTTTTAAAGATAATGAATATTTGGAAAAAACAGTTTTAACAGGAGTATCAAGAATTGCAAAAGAGAGCCTATTTAGTGGTATGAATAATTTTAAAGTATTTACTATAATGGATAATGAATTTGCAGATGACTTTGGAATAACAACA
>CALXME010000041.1 GCA_944389395.1 uncultured Clostridia bacterium
AATGCGAAATGCTTGTATTAAGTCCTATAACAAGTTTTATGAAGTTGATACAAAATTAAAAGAAAAACAAAAAGGCAGAAATCAAGATATAAATGTTAAGGATATGGGAGATTATAGAAAAATAAAGAAACAACTAGAACAGAAAGAACAAAAACTTGCAAAAGCTAATAATCAAACAAAACAACTTGATAATTATAGTAAAGATGTTAATGCAATATTAGATAATTTAAAACCTACTAAGCTAAACAAAAATAATATGATTATTTCAAACGAGGATGTCCAGAAACTTAGAAATTATACTAAAGACGTAAAAGATATTACTAAAACTGTTAGAAGTGTAAATGACTTAAATATAGCAATTAGGGATTTTGAGCATAATTCTTTTGAGATAGCACAAGAAAATCGTTCTCTAAAATATCAGTTAGAGTTAAAAGATGATGAAATTAGTAATCTAAAAAATAAATTATCAAATAAAGATAAAATCATAAACAAATTACAAGCTGAAAAGGAAAAAATAAAACAAGAACTGAAAAAATTTAAAGACTTTTGGCATAATATTATGAGCCATTTTCATAAGCGAATATGTTATGATAAAGATGAAAACTATAAAATAGTTAGTGATGATTTATATAAGAATGGTATATTTGACAACAATGATAATGAAATCGCCAATAATATTTATAGAAAAGTAAAGCCAAAAGAAGAAATAAAAGATAAGGGTAAAAAGAAAAATAATTTTGAATTAAACTAAAGGAGTAAAAAGTTATGGAAGAAAATAAAGTTGAAAATGTAATAAATATAATAAAAGATATGGATATTAAAGATAAATTAAGATTAGGAATATGCTTAACTACAAGTAATTGGATTAACATTTTATATAATAAAACAGAAATGTATGAAAAATTTGACACCATGCTAAAAGAAGTTGATGAAGAATATAGGACTACTTTAATAAATTTTGTAAAATATAAGCTTGTAATGTTCACAATGGCTAAGATAATGGAGATGGAACAAGATGAACGAAATAGGATTGCTTTATATTTGGTAAATAGTGTAAATTAAAAAATATGTTTTTTTGACATTTTTATGTAAATATGCTATAATTATAAGTGATGTAACATTTTGTAACTCCGTTGCATCAGTAGGAAATAGACAATGTGAAATGCGTTATTACGCAAGGAGGAATTACTATGAAGCTTGAAAACACTATTTTTTCTAATTACCAGCTTGTTCTTGATGAATTCAACATTCCTGTTGCAGTTCGGATTAATGGAGAAGACAAATATCGACTGTATGATCGAGTTCGCGTAACTGATGATGGTCATGGATATATTTGTCCAGAGGTTAAGCATGAAGGCATGGGAAAAATTGTAGAAATTCGTAGGGATGATTCAGACCATTTCTTTGGCGTCCTTATGGACAATGGAGAATTCGGTTTTATGAAATCGGCGAGAATTGAACTGGCATTTAGAAGAATGTAATCGAGCAAAAAAGATATTTTCTTTCTCTCCACAGAAATGTGGAGAGTTTTTCTGAAAATTTTAATTAGTGGTATTGCAATTTAATAAAAATATGCTATAATTCTATTAAATTGATTGATATTTGTACCAATCGTCAAGAGAGCCAAAAAGTTGTAGATAACTACTTCGTTGGCACCATATATTAATTATTTTTAGATTTAATTAAATTTAAACAATATCAATAACACATATTCAATAATCTAAAATATAGTATAAAAATTTTATACTATATTTCAAAATTATTATATAAATTGTTATATTTTTTATCTATAATCTCTGGATTATCTATTAAAATTTTATCTACAATATTCTGTTTTAAAGTAAAAGGAACCACATATCCTTCTAATGATTTTGCTTTATCTTTTAAAACAGGAATTTCTGTATTAACATATATTTTTGATTTTCCTTTTCCGTTTTTAGCTTCTTGTACTAAATTAGAAACTGGAGAATTTCCGTCAAAAGCCATAACAACAGCTTTTTTTCTTTCAAAAATTTCATAATTGAAACTTTTATAAATTCCCATTTCATCACTATCTATTGCTATTCTAATAGAATTTATGTTTTCTTCTTTTAAATAATTTCCTTCTTCCTTTGATATCATTCCTGGAATAATTGCATTAATTTCGAACTTTTTATTTAATTTTTTACTAATTTCAACAATCTCTTTTTCATATCCCTGCATTTTATGTCCGATGACAAAGTAAACTTTTTCTGAACTAACTTGTTTCATAAGTTCTTCTAATATTTTTTTCCCTTCTGGGGTTATTTTTGTTACTTTTCCTTTTTTATTAAAACTACCACCTGCAATAACAATTGGTATTTTGTCTTCTGGCAATTCTTTAATTTTTTCTTTTAACACACTTTCTGCTTCTATATTGCTATTTACTCTCATCGGAATCGTATTGTATTTACTTCTTTCATGATTTTGTTTTTCTAATTTTGTAAGTGCTTCCCCAATACTTCTTCCTTTTAAAAACTTTTCAAAATTCTTGCTTTTTTCTTCAAAATAGATTTCATTTTCTTTTAAAATTTCATCCTCTACTTTTCTCATTTTTTCAAAGTCTTGTTCATTTAAATTTAGTAAATTTTGAAGTGCTAATTGTTCATCTATTGCATCTGTCCCATAAAACCCACATCCATCTGTTCCCTGTACACATTTAATATTGTTTTTTAAATATGTTTTTAAAGGGTGTTTGTCTAAATTATTTAAATTATTTAACCTTACATTGGATGTTAGTTGAAATTCTAATACTACCCCTGTATCTTTCATCTCTTGTATTAGTTTTTTTCCTTCTTCTGAATCTAATTTTGCAGTATATAGACCATGTCCTAGTCTTACTCTTGGCATTTTTTGTCCTGGTTTTAAGGAATCTTTTACACATTGAATAGATTTTGCCACATTATCTCTTAAACTATCGTTTTCCCCTGCATGAATTCTAATTGTAAAATGTTTATCTTGTTCTCCTACATATTCTACCAATTCCTTAATGACAGGTTTTAATTCTGTAATATCATTAATTTCTTCTCCAATAAAGTCACTTCCTACTACATATGGACTTTTTGCAATTGTTTTGATAACATCTAAATTTTCTCTTAAATAATTATTACTCGTTTTCTGGTCTTTTATGATAAATAGTGGAACCCTTCTAATTCCTGCTAAAAATCTAATTTTTACACCTGTTTCTTTTTCTATAATTGGCATGATTTGGTGTATTTCTTCTATTAATTGAATAGCTGCTCCATTTGCTTTTACTAAATCGGTATCTGTTATTTCTGTGTAGTAAATACCTTGTTTTTGGTATTCTCTTGCAATCCATAAAAATTTATCTTGCCTTAATGTGATGTTTTGAAACTCTTTTCGATTTTCATCTTCTAACATTTTTAATACCATTTTTTTGATATCTGGTTCTGGTATTTTATTAATTTTTTCCTTATCTAATGTTATTTTCTCTGTGCTTTCTTTTCCTTTACAAAATACATAACGATAGATATATAATTTTTCTAGGTTAGTAAAAACTGCTTGTCCGTCTTTTAAAATTGCTAGACTTGTTCTTATTTTAGGGATATTGTAAGATGCATTTTCTATATTATTTAAAATAAAATCTGCAAAATTAATAAATGTATTATCATCAATTTTTCTAGTTAAATATTTTCCTGTTAGTTCTGAATTTTCAAATTGCTTTTCTACTATTTTTCTTTGTTTCTCTATTTTTTCAGTTTGTTCTTTTGACATTTTCAAATTTAATTTTTTGATATAATATAAAGGGTATCTTAGTTGATGTTTAATCCCTAATGCAATAAGCGCATCTGGTGAAAGATTGGCATTCATGTGTGTGTGTAAATCTGTTCTGAATTTTTCCTTTTTTAAAATATAGGATTTTACAATTGTTTTTTCAATTGGTAATTTATAATCTTTTGTTTGTGACATTAATGTTTTATTTATTGCTGGAATTTTTGCTTTAATTTCTATTTTTCCGTTTTGATAAATATTAGCAATTTTAATACCACCTAGTCTAAATATGTACACTTCTTCATTATCTCCATTAATACTAGCTGGTAAAATTCCTTTTATTATTTTCTTATCATTTTCATCTTTTTGTGTTTCTACTTGACATAGTTTTGCAAGGTTTGTGATTAAGTTTCCTGTACCATGATTTGGAGTTTCTAAAACATAAATCATTTCATCTGGATTTTCTTGTTCTAAATTTACAACAATGTCTTTTTCTTTATCTAAATAAAATTGATTTATTTTTTTCATTTTCTTTTTTATCTCCTCTCATTTTTCTTTTTTCTTGGTCACAGTGTTATCTATTATTTTACCATAATTTAGTATTAAAATCAATACTTATGTCAACTCTTTTTTTGATAGATAGTTACTAATATATAATTCCTCCCATTTGTTGATATTTTTCAAAAGTCTTAATACATTCATCTCTATCTATTTGTATTTTTTCTAGCATTCCATTATTTTTGCCTTTGATATATTCATATATTTTATCATCTCTAAATCCAATTTTTTCTGCATCTTCTTTGGTACAACCATAATAAATGGTTTTGATATTTGCCCAAATAATAGCAGATAAACACATTGGACAAGGTTCACATGAAGTATACAAAATACAACCTGATAAATCTTGTGTGTCTAATTTTTTACAAGCCTCTCTAATTGCTACTATTTCTGCATGTGCAGTTGGGTCTTTTTCTTTTAATACTTGATTATTTCCATTTCCAATAATATTTCCATTTTTATCTATGATAATTGCTCCAAAAGGTCCTCCTTCTTCTTGTTTTATTCCTCTTTCTGCATTTTGTTTTGCTTTTTCCATCCATGGATTCATATTCTTTCCTCCTTTTCTTTTTATTCTATCCTATTTTTCTAAAAAAATAAACTTCTATTTTATTCTTTTTTACATATATTATTACTAAAGTCGTGCTTAAACGGGGTGTTTAAATTGCTAATTAAAGCTATTAGAATACGAAAAATCATTCCTTTTTGTCTGTTATTTGTTTTTTTAACAATTGGTATTGCTTGTTTTTCTTCTTTTGCTAATTCAGATGAAGAAGCTTCCTCTTCTGATGAAGAACAAAGAAACTTTATTAGATGGGTAGATTTTAATGTTACTGCAGAAGCTCTCAATTTAACAGCAAAATTAGATATTTCTTCTCATCAAAAAAATCTAAATCTTATGTCTGAAAAAGGAGAAAATGTTGAGAATAATAACGAAACTAATATAGAATATAATTGGCTCGAATTATTGGCTTATCTTGCTTGCACAAATGGTGGTAATTTTAAACATTTTACTTCTAAAGATTTAGATAATTTAGTTGCAAAATTACAAAATGGTGAAACAATGGAAGATTTAACAAAAAACATGAAGTTTTATGCTTATTATTTAGAAAGTTATTCTGCTGTTTTGGGTGGTTTTATTGGAAATTATAAAATAGAAAAATTACAAGAAGATGGTAGTAAAGAATTTGTAGACTGCTACGGATTAAAGGCGTTTTTGCCTATTGCTAAAAATTATTCATTTAGTCATTATGATGATTTTGGAAATAGTCGTTCTTATGGATTTAAAAGAACTCATTTAGGAAATGATTTAATGGGCAGTATTGGTACTCCTATTATTGCTGTTGAGTCTGGTATTGTAGAACATTTGGGTTGGAATCAGTATGGTGGTTGGAGAGTTGGTATTCGTAGTTTCGATACGAAAAGATATTATTATTATGCTCATTTACGAAAAAATCATCCTTATGCAGAAGGTTTAGAAGAAGGCTCTACTGTGAAAGCTGGTGATGTTATTGGCTATCTTGGTATGACTGGTTATAGTATTAAAGAAAATGTCAATAATATTAATGTTCCTCATTTACATTTTGGGATGCAATTAATTTTTGATGAATCTCAGGTAGATAGCCCTAATGAGATTTGGCTCGATGTTTATCAAATTATTGAATTTTTAAAGCAAAATCGTTCTGAGGTTTATCGTTCTAATGAAGAAACAAAAGATTATGCTAGGAAGTTTGACATCATGGAAAGTGATATTACAGAATAAGCTTTTATAAAAGCCACCTTTTGTTTTTGGTGGCTATTTTCTTCCTAATATAATCCTAATTTGCTTTTTTATCTTTCCTCTTGTAATTTCTAAAACTACTGTATCATTTGTTTTTTTGGTATAGATATATTGTCTTAAATCATTCATGGTATTTAGTGTGTTTCCATCTATTTGTGTAATAATATCTCCTTCTTTTAAGTCTGTCTTAGATGCTGGTCCATTTTTAGTAATTTGTGCTACATAAATTCCGTTTTCAAAATTTGCTATCTTATTTTGACTTAAATAAGGAATCACCTCTTTGTCGTAGGCATAAATTCCAATTGTCGCTTCTTGAAAATCTTGTGTTTGTTTAAAACTTTCAATAATTGGTTTTACAATATTAATGGGTATGGCAAATCCAATTCCTTCTGCTGATGTTATTTTTACGGTATTTATCCCAACGACATCTCCATTTGGATAAATAAGTGGTCCCCCACTATTTCCGTGGATTTATGGTTGCATCTGTTTGAATTAAGTCTGTCATATATGAAGATTTGTTTTCTTCTTCTATTTTGATGGTTCTATTTTTAGCACTAATAATTCCAGAAGTTACGGTTCTTCTAAATTCATATCCAATCGGATTTCCAATCGCATATACATTTTCTCCTACTCTAATATTTCCAGAATCTCCTAGAGATAAGTATTTTAAATTTTTTGCATCAATTTTGGTAATGGATAAATCTAGAGCTGTATCACTCCATACAACTGTGCCATCATAAGTATTTCCGCTTTCTAATGTAATATAGCATTTACTATATTTACTTCCTGTTACATGTTCATTACTTAAAATATAACCATCCTCTGTTACCAGAAATCCAGTTCCTAGTCCTAATTCCGCTTCTGTACTATTGGATAAAATAGAATTCCCTGTGTTTTTTAGTTTGGATATTCCGACTACTGCTTCATTGATTTCTTGTAAAACATCTGCTACTTTTTGTCCTTCTTCTTGCATATTTTCCACAGTTTGTTCTTGCATTGTGGATTTTGTTTTGGTTGCTGTATAAGAATTGTCCTGTATTTCTATTTTTTGATATGTAATATATAAATAAAATCCAAAAATCCATAGTAATATTAGCAACATACTTATTGTTATTACTTTTTTTCGATTGCTTCCTTTTCTTTTTTTCATCCAAAATACACCTCAAAATTAGTATACTCTGAATTTTTCTTTTTAAACAAAAAATCCAACTCTTGTTGAGCTGAATTTTTTGTTTCTCGGGTTCCTGTTTTAATCTTTGCAAGATTTTAACTCTTCATATCTTTTTACTTTTTGTGTAGTCGTTTTTGCTAAAGGTTTGTTCGTAATGCTTATTTTTTTAATATACTTATAAATTGGCAAAGTCTTATTAATCTCTTTTATTTCCTTCCAAATAATTTCTTGATATTCTTTTCCGTTTTTTCTCCTAGGTTTTCTTTTATTAATTGTTCATCATATACAATTTTAGCACAAAGCATAGTATCTGTATTACTTTGTTCTCTTTGATATACTAAACTCTCTACTATATATGGTATTTTATTAATTAAAAATTCTATCTCTTGTGGATATACATTTTTACCATTTCTTAAAACAATCACATCTTTCTTTCTTCCTGTCACATACAAAAATTCATCTTTATCTAAATATCCATAATCACCTGTATAAAACCATCCATCTTTTAGAGATTTTTTAGTTTCTTCTTCATTTTTGTAATATCCTAACATAACACTTGGACCTTTTACTACAATTTCTCCAACTCCCTCTTCATTTGGATTATCTATTTTTACTTGTAAATTTATTAATGGTAATCCTACAGAACCTGGTCTTTTTTCTCTATCTGTTTCACAAGCGATAACAGGAGATGTTTCTGTTAATCCATAGCCTTGTATTAAATCAATTCCTAAATTGTTATATCCGATGATGGTTTCTTTATTCATAGGAGCTGCTCCATATAATACTACTCTTAAATTTCCACCAAAGTTATCTAAAACTTGTTTGAAAAATACTTTTCTTAAATCTATTTTACATTTTAATAGGCAATTTGAAATTTTAGACATGGTATGAATTAATTTCGTTTTTCCTTTTTCTGCAATTGCTTTTTGTATTTTTTTGTACATGGTTTCTAACACTAAAGGTACTGCTACAAAAACTGATATTTTATATTCTTGCAAATTTTTTTGAATATATTTTAAACCATCACAAAAAGCAATGCTAGCTCCCCAATATAAGCCATATAGAAAGGTAATGGTACATTCAAATGTGTGATGCATTGGTAAAAAAGAAAGTAATGTATCTGTTTGATATAGTTTTACCCAAGTTGCAATTGCAGTTATATTGGCACAAATATTTTCTTGTGATAGCATAACTGCTTTTGGAAGATTTGTTGTTCCAGAAGTAAATAACATAATAGCCATTTTATGATTATCAATTTTTATATTTTCATATTGGTTGCTTCCATTTTCTAAAAGTTGATAACCTTTTTTTAATATATCACTATATTTTTCTATTTCACTATTTTCTTCATCATCCATACAAATTAAAGTTTTAAGATTGTTGTTTTGATTTTGTTTCATTTCTATCATGATTTCTTTAAATTTTTTTTCAAATACAACTGCTTCTGCTTCACTTTTTTCTATGAGAGTTTTCATTTCTCCTTCTGGCAATGCTCTATCTAATGGAACTATTACCATATTTCCTGTGGTTACTGCTAAATAAGTTGTACACCATTCATAACGATTGTTACTCACAACTATTACTCTTTTATTTTCTAATCCCATATCTAAAAGCCCTGTACTTAATGCTTTGATATCATTTACAAATTCTTGGTATGTTTTTTCTATGAATTGAGGTTCTTTAGCACTTGGTTCTTTTTTATATTTGAATGCAGTGTTTTTGCCATATTCTTTTTCCATTTTTTTTAGTAATTCTCTAAAACTTTTGATTTCTTGTACTTGATGAACTTTTCTATTTTCTCTTTCTTCCATCACTTTTACTTCCTTCCTATATTTTT
>CALXME010000042.1 GCA_944389395.1 uncultured Clostridia bacterium
TATAATTTCACAAGCTATATCATTTTGTGAATCGCATACTTTTTTGAAATAATCTTCAATTTTTCTATCTTCACGAGTTTGTTTGTTATTATATTCTAGTCTTGCTTTTTCAAATTCATCTAAATATACTTGCTTAACATCATTTACAATATCATTTGTTCCATAAATCGTTCTAATTAAATCTCTTTGATTATCATAATCTCTTAAATTATGCTTATTAACTCTTGATAAATCGTTAGCATTTTGAATTGCATTATTAGAAAGAGAAGTAGTCCCTGATACATTTCCTTTGGAAACTTTCTTTGCTAATTTGCTTTTGTTTTTATCACTGCCCAAGTGAAAAGAATATGCTAATTCTTGTTCCAATGAAATCACCTCCTTGAACTTGCTTCGAAGCACAGGACTTTGACTCTGTCATAAGTCCTAACCCAGTAGGAATAAGTTAAGTACACTTTATAAAATTTGTATTTATATACAGCTTTAATAGATATAAAATTATAGTTCTAAAAGTAGTGAAATTAAATTTTGGGAGGTTTTAGTTATGGCAGAGATAACTTATCACAAAGATGGAAATTTTTTCGTTCCTGACTTATATTTGGAAAAGGATAATTATGAAACTGATTATATTGTTGGAAAATATGGGCATTTAAGATTAGAATATTTAAAAAATTACAAAAAGGCTGAATATATAATAATGTTTATGAACAAGATTTTAAGAAAACATATTGTAGAAACTGATAAACAAGCTAAAAGGAAATTTGAAATGCTTATGAAAGAAATGCTAGAAGCAAATCCTATTGATGAAAATTTGAAGGATACTAACTCTTTAAAATGGACTGGTCTTATGAATAATTATAAACAATCAGTTGAAGAACTCATATTAAATGAATTTATTTATATTTGAAAATTTGCTTGACTTTTGCGAACAATTGTTTTAAAATATATACAAAGTTTACAGAGATTGGAAGTGATATTTTTATGAAAAATGAACTTATAAAAACAGAAATAATAGTGAAAGATACACCTATAAGTGTTATTAGAATTGATAAAACAGATTTTATATCATTAACTGATTTAGCTAAATATCAAAATTCAAGCGATCCATCTTTTACCGTAAAAAACTGGTTAAGAAGAGTTAGTACAATTGATTATATAGGGCTTTGGGAACAATTACATAATTCTAATTTTAATTTGGTCGAATTCGACCAAATTAAAACTGAATATGGAAAAAATTCTTTTGCTATGTCGCCTACACAATGGATAAAAAGAACAAATAGTATTGGAATTATTGCAAAAGGTGGTAGATATAGCATTGGAACATTTGCACACCCAGATATTGCTTTTGAGTTTGCCAGCTGGTTAAGTCCAGAATTTAAGTTATACTTAATAACTGAATTTGAAAGATTAAAAATTAATGAATCATACCAAAATAAAATTGAATGGTCTGTAAAAAGAGAATTATCTAAAACTAATTATATTATTCACACAGATAGTATAAAAGAATTTATTGTCCCAACATTAACTGAAAAACAAAAACAATATATATATGCAAATGAGGCTGATGTTTTAAATGTTGCTTTATTTGGAATGACAGCAAAAGAATGGAGAGATAACAATCCTAATTTAGATGGAAATATTCGAGATTATACAGATATTTTGCATTTAGTTGTTTTAGCAAATCTTGAAAATTTAAATGCTGAAATGATAACAAGTGGAATTTCTCAAAGTGAAAGAATTGTAAAATTGAATAATACGGCAAAAAAACAGTTAGAACTATTGAAAAATAATAGTAGTGTTCATAGACTAGAAAAAATGGACGAGAAATTAAAATTAGAGTAAAACGGCACACATACATATTATTAAGGAAGTAAGCTTACAATAACTTACTTCCTTGAGTATTTATGGTTTTACTTTTGTTTCTAGTAAACTATGATAAGTAGTTATAAATTTTGATTTTTTTATCTATATAGTTGTTAAGTATTTTTCTAGTATCTTCCATTTTTTCTTTTGTATCTGATATTTTGTAATCAAATCTGTCAATTAAATAATTTACATAATTGTTTTCTTTTACTATTTTGTAAGATATAGAAAAATTTAAGTCAAATATAAAAGCTAAAACACAAGTCCAGTAGTCTATTGGTGTTTTTCTATCAGTTAATTTTACACATTCTAACTTTTTTATAGAATTATAAACTGTTTCTGACATAGTAGAATTTTCAATTTCCTCTTTGCTATTAACCATTTTAGGAAATATTGATTCAATTTTTTCCTCTTTTTTTACTCTAAAATTATCTAATTTGTCGCTATCACGAATTATTTTGCAATGAATTAGTGTTCTTTCATCTAGTCCTTCATCTATTGCAAGTTTACTATGATTTGCTATTGCTAATTTAATTATTTTATCATATTTATTGTCTTTTATAAATTTTCTAATTAAGCCATTTTCAAACAACATCTTTACACCATGTTCAGCATGATTGAATCCTACACTATCAAACTTACTTAACATTTTTAATTCTTCAAATCTACCTATATCATGAAGTAATCCAATAAGTTCTGCAAGTTCAATATCCTCTTGTTCTAAATCTAATCCTTGTGCCAATTTTCTAGCATTCTCAGTCACATGATATGTATGGATAACTTTTAAATCAAATCCTAAATCATCTTGATTTTTATATTCTTCTAAAAATTGTTTAAATACATGTTTTGCATTTTTAATATCTAACATTATTTATTCTCCTCCTACTATAAAAATCCCATTTATATATATTTCCATATTCTATTATATTGTTTAATTTGCTCACTTTTCTTGATTTGTGCTACTGGATGATACAAAGGAATTATTATATAATTATTTACTTTTATTTCGGGATATTTAAGTATAGTTTCTTTCAGGTTTTTTCCGATTTCAAAATTATAACTTTTGGATAGCGATAAAATTGGATAATATCCTAATGTTAATATAACTTTAGGATTAACAATTTCAATTTGTTTTACTAGATACTCACTACAGTTATTAGTAGATTGCTTTAGATTGATATTATCACCTCTATAATTAGTTCCTTTTCTTGCACACATAATAGCATTTGTAATAAATATATTGTCTAAACTATATCTATTATTAGAAGACTCTCTTATATAGTATTCTAATTGTTTTTTAGTATTACTTTTTTCTTGTTCTATTAAATATTTCCAGTTATCTTTACTCTGATTTAGCATATATAATTCATTTAATGATTTCATATCACTATAAGGTCCCCAATCTTGACCTATAATCATAATTTTTGAATCTAATCTATTAAACCAATCAGTCCATATAGATGGGATATTTTTACAAAATTTGTCATCACCATATATATTTATTAGTGAGCAATCTTTATTGTTTTTTCTTTGCAAATTAATACATTTTTTACAGTTTCCCAAACCTTTTAAAAATTTTTCATACAATTCCTTTTTCATAAAAGCACCTACAATTTTAAATATTTCTTATTTTATAGTTTATTACTTTACATTTGTCATCTAATAAAAACTTTCCCTCAAATAGTTCGTTTTTAAATAAATATGGTGTGAATTTCTCATTTTGTTCAAATTGTTTTATATTTAGCAATTCTTCTATTTTAATCCATTCCAAATTTCCTTCTTCTGATGTTAAAGTTAGTTTTCCCTTGTAATCTTCAGCAGTATAAACAAATATTATTCCTTCAAAAGAATCTTGCCAATAGGAAATTCCTTGTAATTTAGGATTAACTAATGTTAAACCTGTTTCTTCTTTAAACTCTCTTGTTATACAATCTAAAGGAGATTCTCCTTTTTCAAACTTTCCACCAGGTGGAGCATATACATTACCCCATTTCTTAGAAAATTTTATCATTAAAACTTTATTATCTTTTTTAAGGTAACAAACTGTTGAATTTAAATGTGCTATTCTCTCTTTTTTCATCATATTTACTCCGTTTCAATTACTTTATAGTTATTAATATTATATACTATAATAGCTTGTTTATTGGATAACTTTATAAAATTATAATTACTATAATCTTTTTCAATTTCATCAGCTAAATTAGTATATTTTTCTTTACTTTTATAATGAGGTAGAATATAAAAATCAACTAAATTCATGGCATTAAAATCATCTAATAATGGTGCTTGCGATTTGTCATCTAGTTTTTCAACATAATCAATAGATGGACAAGCTATACAAGAACCTGCACTTGAGCCAACATAAATCTTATTAGTAGCAAAATTTATTAACTCTTGTAAAACATTTTTTATTTTTAATTGTTGTAGTAAATAGAAACTATTTCCTCCAGCAATAAATATAGCATCAATATTATTGAATTTCTCTAGAATTTCTTCTTTACTTTCTTTTGAAATATCAATATTAACTATGTTATAGTTCATTTTGTTAAGATCTTCTTTATCTTTTTTCATATACCATCTATCATTATCTAATTCTGATGCAGTAGGAATGAAACCTATTATTGAGTTTTCTTTTATATATTTTTTTATTATTTCTTTATTACTCGATAGTAATATTTGCATAATCATTCCTCCCAATAGTAATTTTTGTAGCTAAATTATAACAATAAAATCTACTTATTACAATGAAAATAGCAAAATTTGTTGACATTTAGCCAAAATCATGATATATATTAGTTGTATTCCAATTGAGAATACAAGAATATTGATGTCTTCTTTGGAATTTTTAATTCCTCAGATGCCAGGCGAAAACGAGTCGCATATAGGATTGCGAGCTGGTTATTAGAAAGTGTGAAAAATTTAAATAATAATAGTAAACTTTTCCAGTATTTATAAGTAATTAAGAAAGCCATGAGTGCAAAGTTCAATATTCTATTTACATACACACTAAAAAATGAGTACATATTTAAAACTCAAATTTTATTTGAGCTTATTAAAAGTGTATTCATCGTAGGTAAATAGAGTATTGGTATATCGCTTATGGTCTTTTTGTTGTGCATAAATTTCTGCCCTCTCTATTTATTCAGATACAAAAAGAGCTTAACAATTTATTTTTGGTATGTAAATAAATTGTTAAGATGAGCGAAAGAATATATGAACGGTATTAAATATATTCTTTTGCTTTGGCGAAGCCAAACATAAATTATCTATCGCAAGATTAGATAATTTATGAGCTCTCCGCTAGGAGCCCACGACATCTTTCCAAAACGAAGTTTTGAAAGTGTCATAGTGGGTTACATACTTTCGCAAGAAAGTTATGTAACAGCTCCCTTCGGTCGCTACTTGATACCTACAGAAAGGGAAATATATTGGACAAGACCAAAACAAATTATTCAGTAGTTAGAGTAGAAACTTATACTAAAATAAGTATAACTAAAGCTGAACGACACAACGAAAGAAAAAATAAATCATATTCTAATATGAATGTAGATTTATCTCAAACACCTAATAATATTCATTACAAAAGATGTGAAACTAGCTACAATGAAAAATTAAAAGAGTTAATTGATAATGGACAAGTATCTTTAAGAGGTTTAAAAGATACTGCTAAAATTTTTGATGAACTTGTATTTGATATTAACTCAGAGTATTTTGAAAAACATGGTGGTTATGAATTTGCAAAAGAATTTTATGAAAGAGCATTTCACTTTGCTGAAAAAGAAATGGGAACTGATAACATTATATCAGCAGTAATGCATGCAGATGAATTAAATATTGCACTAACTGAAGAATATGGAAAATCTATATATCATTATCATTTACATGTTGTAGCACTTCCAGTTGTAAAAAAAGAAGTAAAATGGACTAAAAGATGTAAGAATAAATCTTTAATTGGAACTACAAAAGAAATAATCAATCAAGTAAGTCACAGTAAGAAATGGAAATCGGAACAAGCAACTGATTTACAAGGAAATTTACTATATAATGAAAATGGAAAAGCTAAACTTATAAAATCATACAGTTTATTACAAGATAGATTTTTTCAATATATGAGTAATTGTGGCTATAAAGACTTTATTCGTGGTGTAAAAGACAGTAATCAAGAGCATTTAAGTAATTTACAGTATAAAATTAAGAAAGATACTGAAAGACTAGAAAGCATTACAAATAAAATTGAAGAAAAAGAGTCTTCCTATAATGATTATATGAATTATGATAAGCAAATTGAAGACATTTCAAATTTGGGAAAACAAAAGAAATTTTCTAAAAAAATTGAATTAGAGCAAGAAGATTATGAGAATTTAACTCAATATGCTAAAAAAGGAATTGTAGCAGATAAAGAAATATATGAGCTTAATAGTAGAATTGATAATTTAAAAAATGCAGTAGATAAGTGGAAATCTTTATATGATGATATAGTAGAAAAAACGAAAGATTACTTTCATGCTATAAAACTTGCACCACAAAAGGTTACAAATTTTTTTAAAAGTCTATTTGATAAAGAAAAACAAGATGAGTTAGAACAACAACGACTTGAACAAGAGAAAATACAAGCTGAACGAAAAGCTCGTGAAGAAGCTAGAGAAAAAGAAAGACTTGAAAAGCTGAAATTAAAGAGTTCTCCTGAATACAAGAAAAGGAGGGCTGACAGAGATGCAAGATAATGAGAAAATATATAGAATTGAACTAACTAATGAAGAATATGAATATTTAGAAAATTTAAAGAATGAGTTTTGTAATAAGCTTTTTAAAATGAGTAATGAAGAAATTAAAGAATATTTGAAAAGCTTTTGTCCTGAACAAAATTTGAACTTTGAAAAAGAAATTAAAGGTACTGTTTATAAAGTAAATACCTATTTTAATAAAGATTCGGAACACACAATACTAACTAGATTTTTTGAAATCTTCAAAAAGTAATATTTTTTGTATTGAATTTTAAGCTTGAAATATGGTATATTATAAACACTACTTGAATTGTAGCAACTATAATTTTATATCGTATTTCAAGCTGTGTAAGGAAAGGAGTAATTAATGAAACAGCTAGAAAGAGATAAAATAACAGCTTTATACTGCCGTTTATCAAGAGATGATGAACTTGCAGGAGAAAGCAATAGTATTAAAAATCAAAAGTTAATTTTAAGTAAATATGCAGAAGATAACAAATTTCAAAATATTAAGTTCTTTGTTGATGATGGGTATTCTGGAACTACTTTTACAAGACCTGCTTTTATGGAAATGATGGAACTTGCTGACGGTGGACAAATTGGAACAATTATAGTAAAAGACCATTCAAGACTTGGTAGAAATAGACTTGTTGTAGGACAACTTCTTGAAGAAGATTTTGTTATACTTAATATTAGATATATTGCTATAATGGATAACATTGATAGTAGTAAAGGTTTAAATGACTTCTTGCCTATTCAAGACTAGTTTAATGAAATGCATGCAAAAAACACAAGTCAAAAAGTTAGAGCTGTTCTAAAAAGTAAAGGCGAATCTGGAATTTCACTTGCAAATAAAGTACCTTATGGTTATAAAAAAGATAATAACGATAAAACAAAATGGGTAGTAGATGAAACATCAGCAGAAGTAGTAAAAGAAATATATAATCTATTTATTCAAGGACATGGAACTTTTGAAATTGCTAGAATTTTACGAGAAAGAAAAATACCAACTCCATCTGAATATAACGCAAGTATTAGTACAAATACTTATACTCAAGAATATAAGTATAAATGGTGTGGAACAACTGTAGCAGGTATTTTAGACAGACAAGAATATATTGGAGATACAGTAAATTTTAAATGTACAACTCGTTCTTATAAAGATAAGACTAGAGTTAATCTCCCAAAAGAAGATAGGAAAATATTTAAGAATACGCATGAGCCAATTATTGATGAATATACTTGGAACATTGCTAAACAATTAAGAAATAACAGAAAAAAACCTACAAGGTCAGGCAAGAAAAGTATCTTTTCAGGATTATTATTCTGCAATGATTGTGGCAAAAAAATGTATTTTTAATCACCTGTCATAGATTTAAGAAACAAAGACCATTATAGATGCTCAAGCTATAAACATGATACCTCAGCTTGTACTTCTCATTATATTTTAGATGAGACATTACAAAGTCTTGTTTTAGAAAATATACAAAAAGTAGTTTCTTATATGCAAAATTATGAAGATTTATTTATTCAAGAGCAACTCACAAAATCTACACAAAATAAAGCAAAGCAAATCTCTAAAAACAAAAAAAGACTTGAACAAGCAAAGAAAAGAATAATTGAAATTGACAATTTATTTATGCACATTTACGAAGATAATGTATCTGGAAAGATTTCAGATGATAGATTTAGAAACTTATCTTTTAATTATGATAAGGAACAACAAGAACTAAAAACAAAGATTGAACAATTATCAAAGGAAATCAATAATACTGAAAAGAAAACAACTGATTTAACACAATTTATATCTAATGTTAAAAAATATACTGAAATAACTGAACTAACACCAGAAATTTTGAATGAGTTAATAGAAAAAATATTAATTCATCAAGCAGAAAAAGTTAATGGTAAAAAAGTACAAGAAATAGATATTTATTATAGAGGTATTGGTATAATTTCTTTTCCAGTTAGTCTTGAAGATATGACAATGGTAATTGAAAAAATGATAAATAAAAAAATATCAGCTTAATTTAAAGCATTTTATGGGGAGAACATTTTAGTGTACTTAACTAAAGCGTTCTCCCCTATGAGTTATGACGTACCATCATAACTCGGGGGCTCTGCGAGGCAATAAAATTTATCTTGTCAGATAAATTTTATTCAAATTGCCTCACACAAGATTTATATTGCTAACCGCAAATATAAATTTGTATTCGCCAATTTGCTTGTTGCAACATAGCAAATATTTTTAGTTTAGTTGCAACAATTATCCTGTATCTCCTTCGCAGAACTTTACTGGTTTTACACCTACTGAAATAGGTGATGGCTCTTTAGTATAAATCACACTATTATTAGTTTCATCTGGAATATAATCAAATGCAGAGTCAATTTCTTGCATTTGGAATTTATCTTCTTCACGAATATAAATTATTCCAAATTCATAAGTTTCCATTTTATTATCTGGATCTAATTTGTAGTA
>CALXME010000043.1 GCA_944389395.1 uncultured Clostridia bacterium
TCCCATGCACATGGTGATTATCTGTTTTCCGGCTACAACAAGCTTTTTTAAAAAAGCCATCCATATTAAAAGCAATTCTAGGCAAATATCCCAAATCTTCTAAAAATGTGAATAATGGAAAAAATATTGCCATTGGTGGTAACATAACAGAAATAACCCATGTTAAAGTTTGATAAATTCCCAAAATCAAAAGATTACAAAGCCATGTTGGACAATGTATATAATTTAAAGCATTTAATAATATTTCCTGTAATTTGGCAAACATTTCAAATAAAACTTGGGATGGGTAGTTGGAACCAACTATTGTCAACCAGAAAATAATCCCCAAAAATAGTAGCATAATAGGGATTCCCCATTTTTTAGAAGTCACAATTTTATCTATTTTTCTATCCCTTTGTGCATAATCTTTATTTTCAAATGAACATACCTTTTGGCAGATTTGTTCTGCTCGTTCCATAATACTTGATACTATTTTATCTTTAAAGTTATGTTTTGTTATATTTTCTATTTCTAACTCTTTTTCTATTTTTTCTTTACATTTCTGAATATTGCTATTTTTTTCTATTTTTTGTTTGCAATTTTTTTCAATAGATTTTAATATTGTTCTTTCTCCATCAATGATTTTTAAACTTACCCATCTATATAATTTTTCTTTTATTTTTATTTCTTTTTTTAGTGTTTTTTCTAATTCTTGTATCTTTTCTTCTATTTTTGCATCATATTCTATTTTATTTGGTTTTGGAATAATTTGATGATGACATACTTTATAAACAGTTTCTAATAAATTATTTAATGTTTTTTTCTTTCGTGCTGTTGTGCCTACAACAGGAACCCCCAGTTGATTAGATAATTCTTTTAAATCTATTTTTATTTTTTTTCTTTTTGCTTCATCCAACAAATTCACGCAAACAACTACATTATCTGTTATCTCCATAATTTGAAATACTAAATTCAAATTTCTTTCTAAGCAAGTAGCATCTACTACCACTACTGTCGCATCAGGATTTCCAAAACAAATATAATCTCTTGCAATTTCCTCTTCTTCGGAATGGGACATGATGGAATATGTACCTGGTATATCTACCCATAATAGTTCTGTCCCTTTATAATTATTTTTTCCTATTGCATTAGCTACTGTTTTTCCAGGCCAATTCCCAGTATGTTGATGCATTCCTGTAATACTATTAAATATCGTAGATTTTCCAACATTTGGATTGCCTGCTAATGCAATCGTATACGAAGCTTTTGATAATTCCATCTTCTCCTCCTTTGTTCTTTTATTTTGTATATCATATTCTTTATTTGGAAAATCGTGATATCCTTTTAATAACTAAATTTATTTATCTATAAATACATATTTCTTTAGCATTTTCTTTTCGTATTGCAATTAAACTTCCTCTTATTTCAAAGGCTCTTGGGTCTTTTGATACACTTACTAGGACAGGTTTTATTTCTGCTCCTTTTACTAGCCCTAAATCTAATAATCTTCTTTTTATATCATCTTTACATTTTATACATTCTATATATCCATTAGTATTTAATGGTAATTCATCTAAACTTATTATTTTTTTAGCCATTTTTTTAACATTCCTTGTTTATATATTTAGGTTTTTATAGAGGATATGCCCATAAACCTACAATTTTTTATAAAAAAACTGTCTAATATATTATATTTTTGTTGTTTATATTGGTTCCATGTTTGGCATTCAAACCTGGAACCGATGCCAAAAATTTGGCATTCAAACCTGGAACCAATGCCAAAAAAAAAAGTTGCCAAATTAATTTTTGACAACTTAAACTTTTTTCCAAAACCAATCTAAACTGTTATCTATACTTTTCTTACCTAGTTTCTTAGCCTCTATGTCATCTACCCATAGATAAGAGAAGAAAGAAATTAAAATAAATACAAAGTCTATTGCTATACATCTTGCTAAAGTTGCTGATAAATAGCTAAATTCTTCAGATAATGTCATTGATTGTGCAACATGTACTACTACCATTATTAAATATAAAAATAAAGGAATAGCACTAACATAACTTTTTTTGATTTCTTGTGCTAAAAATATTAATAATACAGTTACTGCTAACATTAAAACTAAAGTAAGTGGATTTGATATATCAAAAATAAACATTTTTAATTCCCCCATTTTTCTTCTGTTTTTAATATCTTATCATTAATATTTATATTTAGCAACCCATTTTATATTACAATTTGATGACATTTTAATTACAGAATTAAAATTTATAGTTGCTCTATATTACTTTAATTTTTCTTCGATTAAATTTACTATTTCTTGTGCTTTTTTAGTAATATACTCTTGGTTTTCTCCTTCAATCATTACTCTTACTAATGGTTCTGTTCCAGATGGTCTGATTAACACTCTACCATTTCCAGCAAATTCTTCTTCTAATTTTTGAATTGCTTGCTTAATATCTTCATTTTTTTCATAATCATATTTCTTTTCAGATGCTACTTTTGCATTAATTAATACTTGAGGATATAATTTTACAATACTTGCTAATTCTGAAGCTTTTTTATTTTCTTCTAACATAGTTTGTATTAACATTAATGATGTCAATATACCATCTCCAGTAGGATTATAGTCTAGTAAAATAATATGTCCTGATTGTTCTCCTCCTAAATTATATCCTTGCTTTAGCATTTCTTCTAATACATATCTATCTCCTACTTTTGTTTGAATTAATTGTAATTCATTTTCTTTTACATATTTGTTTAATCCTAAATTACTCATAACAGTAGCAACAATTGTGTCTTTATTTAATTTTCCTTTTTTTCTTAGATTTTGAGAAATAATAGCTAATAATTTATCTCCATCTATTTCATTTCCTTTTTCATCAATAGCAAGACATCTATCTCCATCTCCATCATAAGCAACACCTAAACTTAAATGATTTTCTACTACAAATCTTTTTATTCCTTCTAAATGTGTAGAACCACAACTTTGATTAATATTAATTCCATCTGGTTGATTATTTATTATTTTATACGGAATTCCTAATGCTTTAAATACTTTTTCTGCTACTTGATAAGTAGCACCATTTGCAGTGTCTAATCCTACGACAAAATTATCTTTTGGATATTGTTCTAAATTATCATCAAAGTTTTTTCTGAAAAAGTAAATATATTCATTTACTAAATCTAAGCAGTATTCAGAAACTCCTATTTTTTCATTTTTAGCGGTTAATTCTTCTAACTTTCCTGATTCCATTACTTCTTCTATTTCTTCTTCTAAAGTATCTGGAATTTTCATTCCTTTATTACTAAAATATTTGATTCCATTAAATTCATATGTATTATGTGAAGCAGAAATAACAACTCCAGCATCTGCATTTAATTTTCTAGTTAAGTAAGCTACTGCTGGTGTAGGAATAACACCTAATAATTTTACATTAGCTCCATAACTTAAAAATCCTGCTACCATGGCACTTTCTATTAAAGTTCCTGATATTCTAGTATCTCTTCCAATTAAAATAGTAGGTGTATGGTCTGTATGTTTTGATAAAACATAAGCTCCTGCTTTTGCTACTTTATATACTAATTCTGGTGATAATTCAGTATTAGCAATTCTTCTTATGCCATCTGTTCCAAAATATTTTCTCATTGTTTTTACTTCCTTTCTGCTTTACAAATTTTATCATTTTATATTATTATCATAGTTTATTCTTGATAAAGTGTGACTGCACATGATGAAGATAAGGCATTTCTAATGCCTTATTTCTTAAAATTCATGATAATTTTTTCTTTTAAGGTTAATTCTACTTTTTGTGGTGTATCTATTTCTATTTTTTTATTATGTAGTACTAATCTTGGATTTATTTTTGTTAATTCATCTACTTTTTGAACTCCAATAATTTTTGTTATTTGTGCTAATGCTTCTGGAACTTTAGGATAAATGGAATTTTGTCTATGTACATCTGTTCCTAAAAAATGGATCATATTGCTTTCAAAAAATTTTTTTACTATGATTTGTGCTTTTTCTCCATATATTCCTAAAATGCTTCCGAAGTTTGCTTGCATCAATACACCTTTTTCGATTAGGTCATAAATTAATTCTGGTTCTTTTTGTACAAAACTATATCTTTCTGGATGTGCTAAAATTGGTACTAGTTTATATTGCATCATCTCATAAATTATATCATATAAATTCATAGGTTCTGCATTTAGTGGCATTTCAAATAATACATAACTTGTGTCATTTATGGTTGATGCTTTTCCTTCTTCTAATAATTTAATAATATTCTCAGATAGATATATTTCATTTCCTAAATATAGATTAATATCTATGTTTTTAGCTTGTAAATTTTCGTAAATTGCATTAATCCATACTTCTCTTTCCGGTGTATTTGTTTCATAATATTCTTCGATATAATGAGAAGTAGATATAATCGCTTCAAATCCAACACTTTTAGCTTCTTTAATTAAATTAAATGTTTCTTCTATACTTCTTGAACCATCATCAATATTTGGTAATATGTGTGTGTGAAAGTCTATCATGTTATGTCATTCCCCTTTTTTAACTTTGTTTTTTCTTGGTCTAAATATTCGTTTATCTGTTTTAATATATCATTTGTTTTATCTATAGATATTCCTTCTCCATTTTCTACTTTAATCTCTCTTTTTAGTGCTTTAGGCATTTCATCTAGATTTCTTACTACATTTTCTTTTTTTTGTATATTTTGTTTTATTGGTTCTATTGGTCTTGCAGTATTAGTTGGTCTTACTTTTCTTTTTAATTCTTCTCTTCTCTCTTCTGCTCTTTTAGGAATTCTAATATTATTAGAAGATGTTATCTTATTTCGTTTTATGTTTTTATTTACAACTGGATTTTCCCCATAATAGTAATATTTTTCATTAAATCTCTTTCCTTCTACTGGAATTTTATTAATTACTACTCCGGCAATTTTTCCGTCTACATTTTGAATATTTTTTATTGCTCTTTCCAATGCTTCTTTTTTAGTTGCTTTATGTGCTGTTACTATAACTGTAGTATCTACTAATCTAGCTAAAATAACAGAATCTGTTACTAATTCACATGGTGTTCCATCAACAATAACTATATCACATATTTCTTTCAAATCATCCAATAATCCTACCATTTGTGCTGATACTAACAATTCAGATGGGTTTGGTGGTACATTTCCAGCTGGCATTAGATATAGATTGTCTACTTCTGTTTCTTGAATATAATCTGCTAAATCTACTTTTTCATCTTCATTCTCACTATCTGTAACACCAGATAAATAATTAGAAAGTCCTGGTCTTGGTGATACTCCAAAAATAGCATATTGTCTACCTTTTCTCATGTCAGCATCTATTAATATTACTTTTTTTCCAGCTTGTGCAAATGTTACTGCTAAGTTAGATGCTACCCAACTTTTTCCTTCTCCTGGGAAAGTTGATGTGATTTGTAATACTTTTAATCTTTTACTTGTATTCATAAATTGAATATTTGTCCTTAGTGTTCTAAATATTTCAGAAATAGGAGATTTAGGGTCTTTTTGTGCAATTAGTTCTTTTCTCATTATTTTCTACCTCCTTTTCCATTTTCAAAATTATTCATTGGTATGTTTGCTAAAACTGGGATTTTAAATAATTTTTCTACATCTTCTGCTGTTTTTATTGTAGTGTCTAGCATATTTGCTATTAATACATATGCTACTGCAATAACTAAACCTATAAATGCAAAAATCACTATGTTTTTTGCATGATTTATATTTGATGGTGTGTTTTCTATTTCTGCTTCATCAATTACATGTACGTTATTTATTTTATATAATTCTGCAACCTTTTCTGTAAATACTTTTGCCATCTCATTTGCTATTTTAGCAGCATTTGCAGGGTCTTTATTTTCTACTGATATTTCTATTAACTCAGTGTCTTCTACTGAAGTTACAGTGATATGGTCTTTTATTTCTTCTTCTGTAATATCAATATTTAAACTTGAAATTACTTGTCTTAATACATCTTTACTTCTTATTAATTCTCTATATGTAGGTACTAATTTAGAGTTTAATGTTAAATCTGTTGTTGTAATAGAATCAGACTTTTCGCTTTCTTCGCCTTTTACTAAAAGTAATGTTGTATAAGATTCATACATTGGAGTTACAAATCCAATACTGTATATTACTCCTATTACCATAAATATTGCTACTATTAATATTATTTGTAATTTTTTATTCCAAAATATTTGAAATAGTTCTTTTAAATCTAATTCTTCCATATTTCCTCCTTTTATTTTGTAAGTTTTTATCTTATGTTTTATACTTTTATAGTATACATTTATGTTGCAATTTTGGCAATAGTATTTTCATTTTTTATTGTTTTTTTATCTTCCTATTGAATAATATTCTATTCCCTTTTCTTTCATTTCTGCTATATTATAGATATTTCTTCCGTCAAATACTAATGGTGTTTTCATTAATTTTTTATAAATTTCAGGTTTAATTTCTTTTATTTCTTCCCATTCTGTAAAAATAAAACATATATTAGCATCTTTTAATGCTTCTTCTGGTGTTGAAACATAATTAATTTGTGTTGGATATCTCTTTTTAAAGTTATCTTCTCCTACAGGGTCATAAGCATATATATTATTAGCATTATTTTTTAGTAATAATTCAACATTATCTATTGATGGGGCTTCTCTTAAATCATCTGTTCCTGGTTTAAATGTTAAACCTAATATAGCTATTTTTATACCATTAAATGTAATCATTCTTTGTGATGCTTTTTTAAATAGTTTTACTTTTTGTTCAGTGTTAACATCTACAGCCGCTTCTACAGTTTTTAACTTATATCCATGTTGTTTTGCTAAATATTTTAATGCTTTTGTATCTTTTGGAAAACAACTTCCACCATATCCAATACCTGCATTTAAAAATTTTGCACCTATTCTTGGATCATAACTCATTCCTTTTGCTACATCTTCAATATTAGCTCCAACTAATTCGCATAAATTTGCTATATCATTCATATATGAAATTTTTAAAGCTAAAAAATCATTAGATGCATATTTTATCATTTCAGCACTTCTTCTGGTTACAGATACAATTGGTAAATTAAATGGTTCGTATATTTCCATTAATTTTCTTTCTGCTTCTTTACTTTCTGTTCCTATAATGATTCTTTTAGCTTGTAATGTATCTCTAACTGCTGTACCTTGTGCTAAAAATTCAGGATTACTTGCTACTTCTACTTTTACATCATTTACTAAAAAATCTTTGATAAATTGTTCTACTTTATCGTTTGTTCCTATTGGTACTGTTGATTTTACTACTACTAAACAATCTTTTTCTATACTTTCTGCAATTTGTCTTGATACTGTTGCAATATAACTTAAATTTGCTGAGCCATCTGGTTGTTCTGGTGTACCTACTCCTATAAAAATCGCATCTGCGTCTTTATATGCATTTTTATAGTCTGTTGTATAATCTAGTCTTCCTTCTTTGTAGTTTTTTTGCATTAGTTCTTCTAAATCCTCTTCATATATAGGGCAAATTCCTTTTTTCATTGTTTCTACTTTATTTTCGTCAACATCAACACATATTACTTGATGCCCTTTTTCTGCGAAACATACTCCTGCTACTAGTCCTACATATCCTGTCCCTGCTACTGCTATTTTATATTGTTTCATTTCTTCTTCCCCCTATTTATATAAATACTCATTTTCTTTATACCATTTTACAAAGTTCTCTATTCCTTGTTTGAATGTTGTTTTTGGTTCATATCCAATTAATTTTTTTGCCTTTGAAACATCTGCATAAGTTCTATCTACATCTCCTGGTTGCATTGGTAATTGTTTTATTTTTGGCTCTATTCCTAAAGCTTGCCCTATTGTATCTATCATTTCTTTTAATGTTGTTGGAGATGAATTCCCTATGTTCAAAATTTCATAAACTTCTTTGTTATTCATACAATATTGACAAGATTTTATAATTCCATCTACGATATCTTCTATGTATGTATAATCTCTAGATGTTGTTCCATCACCAAACATTGGTATTTCTTTTCCTTCTAGCATTAATCTTGTAAATTTGTTGATTGCTAAATCTGGTCTTTGCTTTGGTCCATATACTGTAAAAAATCTTAGCATTATAATATTCATATTAAATAATTTATGGTATACATGTGCCATTACTTCATTTGCTTTTTTTGTTGCTGCATAAGGGCTTATTGCAAAGTCTACTACCATGTCTTCTCTAAATGGTACTTCTTTGCAATTTCCATATACACTACTTGATGATGCAAATACTCCGTTTTTTATTTCGTGTTCTTTCATTTCTTCTAATATATTTTGTGTTCCCATACAATTGACTTCTTGATATAAAATTGGGTTCTCGATAGATGGCCTTACTCCTGCCATTGCTGCTAAGTGCATTACAATATCTATTTTGTTTTCGTTAAATATTTTTTTTATGGCTTGTCTATCTCTTATATCAGCTCTATATAGTTTGAAGTTTTCGTTTTTCAATAGTTGTTTTACGTTGTTTTCTTTTATGTTTGGATTGTAAAATTCGCAAAAGTTGTCTATTGCTACAACTTTGTTTCCTTGTTCTATTAGTTTTTGACTTAGTGTTGAGCCTATGAATCCTGCTCCACCTGTTATGAAATATGTGGTCATTTTGTTCT
>CALXME010000044.1 GCA_944389395.1 uncultured Clostridia bacterium
AACTCACCTGAATATTTACTCATACAAATAAACCCTCCTTATTAAACTTTTTTGTCTAATAATTTGGGTTCACTTCAGATTTTATACAGGAATTGGCAAGAGGTCTTAATAAATAATGATAAAAAGATAATTATAAAATTATAACTATTTTTATTTGTTATACTTTTATAATTATCTTTTTTATAATATCCCACTCGTAGGAATATAACTTTCATCTGGTGGATAGACAAATTCTTCATTGGGTTTATCCACTTGTTTCATATCAGTTACTTTAATAATAGGCATATCTCCATGATAATCTCCTTTTGTAATTTCTCCTGTTACTTCAACCCAAGTATTATCTTGATAATCCTTTGCTTTTTCAAATTCACATAAAAATCCAACAATCACTGTTTGAAAATCAGAAGAAATAATCATATCTCTAGCTAAAACAAATTGATTATCTGTTAAATCCAAAACTCGATATACATAACCAGTAAAATTAATTTTGATTCCGACATAATCATCAATATTTTCATGTACGGTTTTTAATATATTTGTATAATTTTTGGCAGATATTTTAGAAACTCCTGATGGAGGCATACAAGTGGAGTTTTTGCTTGCTTGATTAGCACCAGTAAAAATTCTAAAACAAATAATAGCTAAAATACAAATAATAATAACAATAACGCATGCTAAAAAAATTTTAAATACTTTGCTTCCATTTATTTTAACATTATAAACAAACATGTATATTCCTCATTTCTAACTAAGATATTAAATTGTATGCAATATTCTTTTTTATAGAACAAAATGTATTAATGAAAGTCGCTTCAATCCATTGGTTAATTTGCTCATTTGATTGCTTACACAGTGTAAAAAAATATAAAGTGTACCTTGGAATAAATTGTAATAGAAAATTTGAAAAATATTGTATTTGTTCCAAAATTTGCTTGCTAAAAATAGATTTTAGTGATATAGTAACAAAGTAAAAATATAAACCTAGGAGGACAAAACAGATGGGACTATTTAAAACATATAGCGAAAAAGAAGTAAAAAGAGTAAAACCATTAGTAGAAAAGATTAATGGATTAGAAGATGAAATTTCAAAATTAAGTGATAATGAATTAAGAGGAAAAACGGAATATTTTAAAGAACAATTACAAAAGGGAAAAACACTAGATGATATCTTACCAGAAGCTTTTGCAGTTGTAAGAGAAGCTTCTAAAAGAGTGTTAGGATTAAGACATTTTGATGTACAATTAATTGGTGGAATTATATTACATCAAGGTAGAATTGCAGAAATGAAAACAGGTGAAGGAAAAACATTAGTGGCTACTTTACCAGTATATTTAAATGCACTAGAAGGAAAAGGTGTCCATGTTATTACAGTAAATGACTATTTAGCTAAAAGAGATAGTGAATGGATGGGAAAATTATATAAATTTTTAGGATTAACAGTAGGATTAGTTATAGCTGGAATGGAACCAAAGCAAAAACAAGAAGCTTATCATGCAGATGTTACTTATGGTACTAATAATGAATTTGGTTTTGATTATTTAAGAGATAATATGGTAATTTATAAAGATCAATTAGTACAAAGAGGATTACATTATGCTATTGTCGATGAGATTGATAGTATTTTAATTGATGAAGCAAGAACACCACTTATTATATCTGGTCGTGCTAATGAATCTTCAGATTTATATAAAAAAGCAAATGATTTTGTTAGAAGATTAACTCCAAAAGTTATTGTAGAAGAAGATGTGAAAGATTTCGAACAAGCAGAAGATAATGAAAAATATGATTATATTGTAGATTTGAAAGCAAAATCAGCATCTTTAACTCAAAAAGGAATTAAAAAAGCAGAAGATGCATTTGGTTTAGAGAATTTTAATGATTTAGAAAATTCTACTTTAGTTCATCATGTTAATCAAGCATTGCGTGCACATGGTGTTATGAAAAAAGATATTGACTATATTGTAAAAGATGGGGAAGTATTAATTGTAGACGAATTTACAGGACGTATTATGTATGGAAGAAGATATAATAATGGTTTACATCAAGCAATAGAAGCGAAAGAACATGTTAAAATTGCAGATGAATCAAAAACACTTGCTACTATTACATTCCAAAACTATTTTAGAATGTATGATAAATTATCAGGAATGACAGGTACTGCTATGACAGAAGAAGCTGAATTTGAAGAAATATATAATTTAGATGTTGTCGCAATTCCTACCAATAAACCAATGATTCGTAAAGATGAAAATGATGTTATTTATAAAAATGAAAATGCTAAATATAGAGCAATTGTAGAAAGCATCAAAGAAAGCAACAAAAAAGGACAACCTGTATTAGTAGGTACTGTATCTATTGAGAAGTCTGAAAAATTAAGTAAATTGTTAAAACAAGAAGGTATTAAGCATGAGGTATTAAATGCAAAATATCATGAAAAAGAAGCTGAAATTGTAGCACAAGCAGGTAAATTTGGTGCAGTAACAATTGCAACTAACATGGCAGGACGTGGAACTGACATTATGCTAGGTGGAAATAGTGAATTTTTGGCAAAAGATGAAATGAGAAGAAATAGAGTACCAGCTCCATTAATAGAAGAAGCAGATACTTATTACGAAACAGATAATCAAGATATTTTAAGAGCAAGAGAACATTTTAAAAAATTAGTTGAGAAATATGATGAATCTATTAAAGAAGAAAAAGAAAAAGTAATACAAGCTGGTGGATTAAAAATCATAGGTACAGAAAGACACGAATCTAGAAGAATAGATAACCAGTTACGTGGACGTTCTGGACGTCAAGGTGATGTCGGAGAATCTAAATTCTATATTGGTTTAGACGACGATTTGATGAAAATATTTGGTGGAGATACGATTACAAAAGTATATAATACTTTAGGTGCTGATGAAAATCTACCAATCGATTCTAAAATTATATCTAAAGCAGTAGAAAATGCTCAAAAGAAGGTAGAAGGAAGAAACTTCAGTATTCGTAAAAATGTCCTAAAATATGATGATGTTATGAATGCACAAAGAGAAATTATTTATGCACAAAGAAGACAAGTTTTAGATGGTGAAAATATTCACGATAATATTATCAATATGATAAATGCAGTAGCACAAGCAACAGTTAGCATGTTTGTTGAAGGTGAAAAAGGAGAGTTAAATACAGAATCTTTAAATACAGAAATTATGAATATTTTTGGAATAGACATGTTAGACTATATAAAACAAAATAAAACAAATCCAGAGGCAGTTTCAGAAAAATTAGAAGAAACAGCTTTAGAAAAATATGCAAGTAAAGAACAAGATATTGGTTCAGAGGAAATGAGAGAACTTGAAAGAGTTGTTATGCTTAAAGTAGTAGATGAAAAATGGATGAATCATATTGATAGCATGGATGAGTTGAAAGATGGTATTGGCCTTCGTGCTTATGGACAACAAGATCCTGTTGTAAAATACAGAATCGAAGGTATGGATATGTTCGAAGAAATGATAGAAGATATCAAAGTAGATGTTACTAAAATTTTAATGAATATTAGACAACAAGGTCAGGCTCAAAGACAAGAAACTGTTAAAATTACAGGAGCTGCTTTAGAAGCAATTCATAGTGTGGATGGTGGTTCTAAAATAGGTACAGATGTGGTTCGAACTGTTAGAAACGAAGGACCAAAAGTAGGAAGAAATGACCCTTGTCCATGTGGAAGTGGTAAGAAGTATAAAAATTGTTGCGGAAAAAATGCTTAATTAAAGAGGGGCAAAACCCTCTATTTTTTATAAAGGAGTGAGCAAATGTTAGAATTAGAAGAAAATGCAAAATTACTTACAACATTGAAAGAAAAATTACAAGATTTAGGTGATTCACTTTGACATTACTAAGTTAGAAAAAGATTTAGCAGAACTTGAAAAAGAAACAATGAAAGAAAATTTTTGGGGAGATAGCCATAAATCAAAACAAGTATTAGAGAAAATAAAAAAAATAAAAAGTAAATGCACAGAATATAGAAAAATAGAAAAAGAAATTAATAATTTACAAGAACTAACAAATTTATTAGAATTAGAACCTGACGAAGAAATGATATCAGATGTTTTAAAAAATACCAGTAAATTACAAAAAGAAATAGAAAAATTTGAAATCACTACACTTTTATCCGGAAAATATGATAATAATAATGCAATTGTAACTATCCATCCTGGAGCAGGTGGAACAGAATCTCAAGATTGGGCAGAAATGTTGTATCGTATGTATGCAAGATGGGCTAATAAGAATGGATATCAAGTCAAAGAAATGGATTACTTAGAGGGTGAAGAAGCAGGATTAAAGAGTGTTACATTTGAGGTGGTTGGTGAAAATGCTTATGGATATCTAAAGTGTGAAAAAGGAGTTCATCGTTTAGTCAGAATCTCTCCTTTTGATGCAGGAGGAAGAAGACATACCTCTTTTGCTTCTGTGGAAGTGTTGCCAGAGATAACAGATGATATCGAAATTGAAATCAATCCAGACGATTTAAGAATAGATACTTATCGCGCCTCTGGTGCAGGTGGTCAACATATCAATAAAACTTCATCAGCTGTTAGAATTACTCATATTCCTACTAATATTGTAGTTGCTTGTCAATCAGAACGTTCTCAGATTCAAAATAGAGAAACAGCCATGAAAATGTTAAAGTCAAAGTTATTAGATTTAAAAGAGCAAGAGCAAAAAGAAAAAATAGAAGATTTAAAAGGTGAACAAAAAGATATTGCATGGGGAAGTCAGATTCGTTCTTATGTTTTTTGTCCTTATACAATGGTAAAAGACCATAGAACAAATTATGAAGTAGGAAATGTAGAAGGCGTTATGAACCGGAGATATTGATGGTTTTATAGAAAGTTATTTAAAAATGAAATTATAAAGATTTGTCATATTAAATCAAAAAAAGAGGAGAATTAAACTCCTCTTTTTTGATGCTATTACAAAAACTACTTATTAATTAGTGTCTAAGAGTAGCTCTTGCAGAACTTATGGAGACTACTTCCATACATAAACTTCTAGCAATGGAAGCAACAACAGTTTCGTCTATATGTTGTTCAAAAAAAACATATAGTTGACCTCGTTTAACGGTTACAGTAAAAGGTATATTTACTCTTTTTAATACTTTTTCAATATGCCTTTTAGATAGTTTTGTCTGAATTACAAGTTTCCGCATAATTAGTCTCCTTTTCTTGAATATTAGTATATAATATTTACATAATAATATTATATACCATATTTAGATATATATCAATGATCTTTTGATATTTTCTTTTTTCTTTTTGTTCTAAAAATAATAAATTTGAATATATATAATTTAGCAAGGAAAATATAAAGGAGGTAGGGGGACATGACTATTGATGAAAGAAAAACAGGAACAACAGGAGTTATACAAAATTTGATTTTAGAAAATAGGGGAAAGCTTAACATATCTGGAGTATTAGATGTATTAAGTTTTGATGACCAAGTGGTAGTTGTTGAAACTGAGTTAGGCTTATTAACTGTAAAAGGTGAAAATATTAGAATCAATAAATTAAGTATAGATACATCAGAAGTGATTGTAGAAGGAGAAATTTCTTATTTAGCATATAGTGATAAAGAAACAGAAAAGGTAAAAGGAAATTTAATTAGTAAAATTTTCAAATAAGTTTAATAAAATCAGAGGAGGTCTATAATGCTCACAAGCCAAGCATATTTATTTTTAATTTTTACTGTTAATGGGATTATTATCGGGCTATTATTTGACTTCTTTAGAATTCTTAGAAAAACAATAAAAACTAAGGACATTGTAACTTATATAGAAGATTTCATTTTTTGGTTTTTAACAGGAGCTATTATTCTATATTCTATTTTTACATTTAATAATGGAGAAGTACGTTTCTATATGTTTTTAGCAATTCTGATGGGAGTAATTACATATCTATTATTTGTTAGTAAATATGTGATAGAAATAAATGTTACTATTATTACATTTCTTAAAAAAGCTATAAAAAAAATATTTTACATTGTTTCCATTCCTTTTGTTTTTATATTTAAGATGATAAAGAAAGTCTTAATGAAACCAGTTTTGTTTTGCATTATTAATATTAGAAACAATTTTACAAAATTAGGCAAAAAAGTATTTCATTTTTTCAAAAAAGATAAAAATTATGTAAAAAATTAAAAACAAAAGAAGGATTTTTTCATCTTATGTAGAAATATATAAGTATAGTATCCGTAAAGGTTATCACAAGGAAGTGGAGAGAAATTACTGATGAAGAAAATATATAGAAATTTAATCATAATTATTGTAAGTATATATGTTATTTTTACTTTAGTAAGTCAACAAAAAACTTTGAATGAGTATGCTGAAAACAGTAAAGAATTATCTAAACAAATTGAAGAACAAGAACAATATAAAGAAGAATTAGCAAAACAAAAAGAAGAAGCCAATTCATTAGAGGTTATTGAACAAACTGCAAGAGAAAAGTTGGATATGTATTATCCAAATGAAAAAGTATATATTGATCAAGGAATGTAAATCCTTAATATTTAAGGATTTTTTCTTTTTTATTGATTATTTTATTATTTCTTATGTTTTTTTGTTCCATTTTCTGGGAAAATATGTTATAATATATCAAAATCGTAAAATTATTTTTAAGTTATTATAAACTAAATTATTAAGCTCTATTTAAAATTCATTAATTTCCATATAATAAAAATAAATATAAAAGGAGGATTTTATGTTAGATTTAGAAAATATGACGCTAACTAATCTAAAAGCTTTAGCAAAAGAACATAATATTAAAAATATTTCTAAGTTAAAAAAAGAAGATTTACTAGTTGTTTTAAAACAAATATTGGATGATACAACTTCTGAGAATGAAAATATAAGTAACACAGGAAATACTGTAGAACTAGAAGATAAGGAAGAAAAAATAGAAAAACAATATGACGCAAATGGAAATCCTATTGTTGATTATAAATTAACCAATGAGGGAGATGTAATTGTAGAAGGAATTTTAGATATTTTACCAGATGGATATGGCTTTTTAAGGGGAGAAAATTTCTTATCAAGTGAGAAAGATGTTTATGTATCTATGGTGCAAATTAGAAGGTTTAAATTAGATACAGGAGATATTATAAAAGGAATTTCTCGTTTTAGAGAAGGAGAAAAATTTCCGTCTTTAATATTTGTAGGAGAAGTAAATGGTGAGCATCCAGAAAAGGCTGCTAGAAGAAAAAGATTTGATGAATTAATACCAATTTTTCCTAATGAAAGGTTGAAACTAGAAACAGATTCTAATGATTATGCAACTAGAATTATAGACTTGATGTGTCCAATTGGAAAAGGGCAAAGGGGGATGATTGTTGCTCCACCTAAAGTAGGGAAAACTACATTATTAAAAAAAGTTGCTAATAGTATAAGCCAAAATAATCCTGAAGTTGAATTAATTGTTCTACTAATAGATGAAAGACCAGAAGAAGTAACTGATATGAAACGTTCTATTAAAGGACAAGTTATTCATTCTACTTTTGATGAATTGCCGGAGCATCATGTTAAAGTTGCAGAAATGGTTTTAGAACGTGCTAAAAGGTTAATTGAGCATGGAAAAGATGTTGTAATTTTATTAGATAGTATTACTAGATTGACAAGAGCTTATAACTTAGTTATTCCTTCTTCAGGAAGAACTTTATCTGGTGGTATTGATCCAGCAGCCTTACATAAACCTAAAAAATTTTTTGGAGCTGCTAGAAATATCGAACATGGTGGAAGTTTGACTATTCTTGCAACAGCTTTAATTGATACAGGTAGTAGAATGGATGATGTCATTTTTGAGGAATTTAAAGGTACTGGTAATATGGAAGTACACTTAGATAGAAAATTGTCAGAAAGAAGAATTTTCCCAGCTATTGATATTAATAAGTCAGGAACAAGAAGAGAAGATTTATTGTTGACTCCAAAAGAAAAAGATACTGTTTTTGCTTTGAGAAAAGCAATGAATAGTATGCCTGTTGCAGATGTGACAGAACAGGTTATTAGTCAGATGACTCAAACTAAAAATAATGAAGAATTTATTGATAAAATGGATACTTATTTAAGAAGATTTAAATAGTGCTAATAAAACATTTTATTAAATACTTATAAATTAGAGGAGAAGAGATTTTCTATTTTAATCCATTTGAAGCAAAAGAAGTGGCTTAATGCCACTTCTTTTAAAAATAATGTAATTTATTTTAATAATTTTGAAAAACAATTGACAAAATAAAATTTTTCTGATATTTATATTTATAATAACTATTTTGTTTGGGGATTAGAGTATCCTTATAAATATATCTATTTAACATTGCACAAAATCAAAGTTTTGTGCAAAAAGGAATAGGAGTAAAATATAGAATACCCATTTTGAGTATCCTCTTTCAAAATTAGATA
>CALXME010000045.1 GCA_944389395.1 uncultured Clostridia bacterium
GATGCCTTGCTTAAAGCTTTTAATCTCACGCGCATAGCGCGTGGTTTTTGTTTCACTTCGTTTCACAAGGCTAAAGCATAATAAAACTAATAAAGAAGAATATTTTATAATACTCTTCTTTATTAAGATAATTGTTCTTTTATATTGTTATTTGAAATTTTCTTAACATTTTTATACATATTTTTTAGTTTTCTTATATAATTACTAATTTTCCCATTAGAATATACTGCATTTTCACCACACTCTATATTTTCCAAATCAGAAATAGCATCAAAAGCCGTAATTTGCTTTTTTTCATTTTCTGTTGTCGGAATCGGAAATAATTCTTCTGGTAATATTTTGATATCCTCTCTTACACATATGATAATAACACGCTTTCTTTTTTGCGGTACACCATAATTTGATGCTAATAATACTCTTCCTTCAATTTTATATTCCATTTCTTTATATAATTTATTAATCTGTCTATAAATATTTCCTTTATCAAAAGTCAAAATTCCTTCAACGTTTTCCATTACAACAATTTTAGGTCTTAAATTTCTTACTATTTCAACGAAATCTTTAAATAATTGATTTCTTGGATCATCAATAAACCTTTTCCCAGCATAAGAAAAACCTTGACAAGGTGGTCCCCCACATATTATATCAATATCACTTTCTTTTCCAATTCTAATAATCTGATTTTTCACATTTTGTTCTGTTATATCATCACAAATCACATTTACTTCAGGATTATTTGTTTTAAAGGTTATACAAGCACTTTCATTAAAATCATTACCTAAAATCGATTTTATACCTGCATCCTTAAATCCGGATGTCATACCTCCTGCACCACAAAACAAATCTATAGATTTATTGCATCCGGTCTTTTCTATAATCGATTTACCAATTTCTCTGGCTAATATAGGTGGTACTGCATTTCCAACCTGTTTCAACAATTCTGTCTTATTACCATAGAAATAATAATCATCTTTAAAGCTCTGTAATCTTGCTGCTTCTCTTACTGAAATTACTCTGTCAATATTAGGATGCACATAAGTTCCATTCCCTGGTCTATTAAAATATGTTGTTATTGTATAACTTGGTTTATTATAATCAATTCTACCATATAAAGTTGTTCTTCCTCCAGTTTTAGCTATTCTTGATAATCTTTGAGATTTTTCTACTGTTTCCATAGGAATATTTTTCCAATTCCCTCCAGGTGGAACATTTTTTATCATTTCTAAGTCCAGATTACTTAGTTTAAATGTTATATGGTTAAGCACTTGATTTTTGTTGATTTTTTTATATTTTTCGGTTATTGCTTCACATGCTTTCTTTTCGAATTTATCTAGAATAGTATTTAATGTTGTTAAATATGTATATATTGACATTTTTGAATTTATTATATTTTCAGCATCACTTAACTTAATCTCAGGAATTATATTTTTAATATCCTTGTAATATTTATTTATAATATCATTTGATTTACTATTATCTAATTGTTCGTTTTTTTCTATTTCAAAAGCTTCATACACTAATTGATTTATTTGCTTTAATAAATCTTCATTATTAGGATTTAAAATATATTCTTTTACTAAATTGCTTATTTTATATTTATATTTATATTTAACAGGTACTGGAAAATTATCTATTTCATAGTTATTTATATGATTGTTAGAGCTTGTTATTTTAAAAAACCAATTTATTATATCAGAGTTTAATACTCCTAGCATATAATATAAGTCTATATTATAATCATTTTTTAATATGGAAATAAAGTTACAAGAATTTCCCAAAATATAATCTTTTGGTATTATAGTATAATTAATTCTTCTTTTTTTATGAATATTAGCTATTTGCTGACAAGCTATTCTTTCTTGTTTAATGAATTCTTTTTTACTACATTTATTTATAAAATCTTTATTTATATATTCATTTTCTTCATTTTCATTTAATTTATAAAATCCTATATCTCTACCACGTATTAATTTGTATCCTTTGTCTTTTTCTATATATTTTTTATCTAAAGTTAAATCTAATTCTCCTCTTTTATTAATTATAAAATCAAAATCCTTTATTTTTTTAAATTTATTTAGTTTATTTAATAGATTATACTCTTTTTCATCTAAGGTAAATATTTCATTTTCTGTATTATCATTTATAATATTTTCTAATGCTACATATGTATATTTGTTTTTTTCTATACAAAAATTGTTATTAATCTTTATAACATCTGTTTTTTGCTCTTTATCTATTAGCATTGTACATAAAGCTTGTTTTGCATTTACAAAATTATTATTTTCTTGAATTATGTTGATAGAAACTATTTTGTAATTTTGTAGAATATAAGTTCTTAATTTTTTGCATGTTTTGTCTGATAAAATTGTATTTGGAATTAACAAAACAACTTTGGCATTTTTATTTGAATATTTACATATTATATCTTCAACAAATAGTTTATACAGATTAAGAACACCTTCCGAAGAATATTTAAAAATCTTTGAAGAAACTTCGGATATCTTTTCATAAAGATTTTTATCTTTTTCATATTCAGTTATACTTTTATATTTATTTTTTTCTGCTTTTAAATTTTTATACGGCGGATTGGTTGCTATTATATCAAATCCACCTTTAGCCATTATTTCAGGGAATACGTTCTGTATATCAATATATTTTAAATTTTCTATATCCATATTATATAAAAGTCCATTAGCTATTCTGTTATCAAAATAATTCTCCTCTAGTTCAATATTAAAAAAAGAATATACAAACTGCATAAATAATTTTTTATATTCCTTGATTGCTATATCATTTATTTCACAAACATATATATTATTTATTATTTTTTTTATTTTATTTTGCTCTAAATTTAATTTATCTATATTTATAAGATATGCAAATACAAAACTCCCTACTCCTAAGCATGGTTCTAAAAATGTTTTATTTTCAATATCTGAAATAAAATCTTTGGATGAGTTTTTTATCATTTCTTCTATCATATATATAGAAAGCTCTAGACTTGTATAAAAACTTCCTGTATCTTTTTTATTCTTAATTTTTTCTTCTGTTTCTTTATTTTTATTTATTATTCTTTTTATAATTTCTTCTTTACTTATGTTATAATCAATCATTTTTTCACCTTTCTTTATGACATCAAAATTATATCATATTTTGTCTTATTTTGTCTATGGGTGCAATTTATCGTTTAATGTCGAAAGATAAAAGACGAGTTTCTACTCGCCTTCTTCTGTAAATATTTCATCTAATCTTTTACCCATTTTTTCTATTAATCCAACTACTAGTGCATTTCCCATACAGAAATATCTAAACTTTTCTGGCATGCCTGTATTAGTCCAGTTATCATCAAATCCATTTATTCTTTCTGCTTCTACTGGTGTTAATATTCTTAATTCTTTTTTCTTTGGATCTTCTATAATATGAGAACTTCTATTTACACTAGATTCACTTGTTAGCATTGTTCGGGCTGGTTTATCTAATGCATCAGGAAATAGCATTCCTCCTTCTGAGAACATATATTTAAATCCGGTTTTACTTGTTCTTTCTATTTTCTTTGGTCCTTTTAAATATTCCCATTTATCTAAATTTCCTACCACATAGTATTTTTTATCTGCATCTTCTTCAAGTACTTCCCTTAATTTAGTTGGTTCTATATATTTAGGTTCTACTTTTTCTGTATATATTTTACCATCTTTCATAATTCCTGAATTTTCAAATGGCATCTTAAATGTATCTGATACCTCATATATATCTTTATATTTAAAATCTTTGGCTATACCTTTTGTATTGTCTTGTATTTTAAATTCTTTAGCAAAGAATCCATCTTTATGAATTATATCTTCAAAGCTTTTGTCTTTTATAGAATTGTAATATGTAGTATTATTTTTAGTAGCATATATAAATGTTCTTCTTCTTTTCTGAGCAAATCCGATAATCTGCTGCATTTATTACTCTCCATTCAACACTATATCCCAAATCATTAAAGCATGCTAATATAACTCCAAAATCTCTTCCCCTTTGTTTTGCTGGTGATTTTAATAACCTATCTACATTTTCTAATAACACAAATTTAGGGCTTTTTATTTCTAGAATATCTCTAATCTGCCACCATAAAACTCCTTTTTTTCCATTTATTCCTTCAGCACCCGTTCTTGCTACTGAATAATCTTGACAAGGAAATCCTCCTACTAATAAATTATGTTCTGGTATAATATTTTTATCTATACTTGCAATGTCTTCATTTACATAATTGTCATTTTCTCCAAAGTGTGCTACATAGCAATCAAAAGCATATTGTTTTTTCTTTCCAGGTTCCCATTGGTTAGCCCATACAGTATTCCATTCTGGATTTTCTTTTTCTAGCCCTAATCTAAATCCACCAACTCCTGCAAATAATTCGCAAACTGTTTTATCTATCATTTATGCATTACTCCTTTTTGTTTTGTTGTGACTATTTTATAATATTTTTTCTATTTTGTAAAGATCAATTTGGAAATTTGTTAAAATAATTATATGCAAATATCTATTTGTTGTTGGGTGTTTTATGACTTTTTTTATTTTATTCGCTTAAATATGGCTTTAGATATTCTATTAATTTTTTATTAGACATTGGCTGAACACCTCTAGTCCTAGAAAAGTTTTGGGCTACATCTATAAGTAATGAATAATCTAATTCGTGTAAATAATCTTTCTTTTCTATAACTAAATCCACAAATTCTTTAAAGATTAAAGGAATAGAAATTAAACTTAATATTGTATTTATTCTACCAACTTTAGGTTTTTCGAATGTACAGTCTGCTTGATATTTAACATCTTCATTCCAACTTAAAATATCTATAAAATTTAAAAATTCCAACACTTTAAAATTATACTTTTTAGAATCTATTTCTTTCTGTATGTTTTTTATAATAGCATTTACTTCTCCTGTTGGATTATATCTAATTTTACCATCTATTTCTTCACAATCTATTAAATATGCTAACCTATATAATAAAACATTTAATTGTTTATATGAATCATTACTGATTCTAACAGACAAATTTAGCATGTCTTTCCATATATCTCCAAATGAATATCTATTATATAAATCGCCTACATTTGGTGTCATATCATTCACATTTCTTTTATTTTCTCTAAAATATTCCTTCCCTGGCTTTTTAAAATAAACTTTACTATTATTAGCCATTCCTATTAAATGTATTTTTGGCTCTTCTTTTGTTCCAATTTCAAAATTTATTGCTTCTTTAATTCTCATTATTCTTTTTCTTTTTACCTCATCTGCATGTCCTTTTTGAACTTTTGTAATCATGTTTTTCCTCCTATATTTTATTTTGACGATATTTTATCATATTTCAAATTACCTAACAATAAATTTTGACAATATATACCTATTTTTTTGTAAAATCTCGAATTTAATTGATTTTTAATCTTAAATACTCAATCAATAAGTATACCCACTTACCTATTTCCTGAAATTATTTACATAGTTTCCCCTCTCCATTTCCCTATTTTTATCTTCTAGAGATTAGAATTGAGAGGAAATCTTTTTATTTTTGGTACACATTTTTGTTTATATTTCAATACTTATATGAATTTTATACCAACTACCACAAAAAAATAGTAACTACCATATTGGTAATTACTATATATCTTATTTTAGTATATTCCATTTATCTTCATTAAATCCTATAAATATTCCCTTGTCCGATACTAATACAGGTCTTTTTATTAACATTCCATCACTTGCTAACAATTCTATTTTTTCCTTATCACTCATATTTGATAATTTTTCTTTTAGATTTAGCTCTTTATATTTTAGTCCACTTGTATTAAACCATCTTTTTATCTCTAACTCACTTTCCTTTATCCACTTTGTTAATTCGTTTACTGTAGGTTTCTCTTCAATTATATGTCTATCTTCAAATTCTATATTATTTTCCTCTAACCATTTCTTAGCTTTTTTACAAGTAGAACATTTTGGATATTCTATAAATATATTTTTCATAACTCGCCTCCTATAAATTATATTCCCATAAACTCAATTTACCTTTGGCTTCTATTGGTTCTTTAAACACTTCTACATCTTCTAATTGCCAACCATAATTTTCTTTAAAAGAACTATCTGTGTATATATCTTTATTTTCTCTTAATAGTATTTCTTTAAACTCTGATGACATTTTTATGCAATCTACTAAATTCACTTTTCCTAATATTTTACCTGTTGGCATATCTTCTGGTATGTATTTAGCTAATCTTTTCATTGCTTCTTTATCTATTCCTTTTCCTGCATGTATTAATAAATCTCCTCTATATTTAGTTTGCCAACTTCTAAATTCAAATCTTTTATCACCCTGCATTATTAATGTTGCCCATGGTTGCTTTATAGTTAATACTTTCATAGTTTTTCCTCTTTCAAAATTCTTTTAAATAATTCTCTTGTATTATCATATGTAATTGTATTTATTGCATCTTCATACGTCATCCATTCCATTGATTTTATTTCACTCTCTTGATATTTTTCATTTCCACTTATTTTTATAGCAATAAATAATACAACTTGCTTAAAAGTACCTTTATCTGTAACATATTCCATTGTATATCTTTTATTTTTATTTATTTCTACATCTATATTAGTTTCTTCCTTTACCTCTCTTTTTGCGGTTTCAATTTCTGTTTCTCCTAATTCCATATGACCTTTAGGAAATCCCCAATGTCCTTTTGTTTGTTGAATCAAAAGAACTTTTCCATTTTCTATGATAATACATCCACATGATTTTTCTCTTTTTATTTCATTCATCTTATAATCTCACTTTCAAAATATTGTTCTTGAAAATTAGTCAATTTTCTTATTTCTTCATCAGTATAATTTTTTCCTTCTGGTACAACAATTAACTTGTCATCATTGTCATTTGTTCTATGTATCACTGCTATACATTTTCCTTCAAAACTCTCTATCATCTTATTAACTCCTAATACATAACAATCCAACTCTTCTCCATCTTCACTAATTGTATTAGGTACGAATCCATAATTTACTGGATATACAAACCCATATTGGGGATGTTTGCTATTAAGTGGTCTATCTATTTTTACCTGAACTATATTTCCAATATATTTATATGATTCTATCTGTTTTAAACTTAACGCTTTATGATATTCTTCTATTCCAAAATCAATTGTAGGAACAATTTCTTTATTTTCATACATTTTTACAAATTCATCTATAGTAACCCATTTCGCATCAATTGATTCTCCATCAGGGAAAGTTATTTCTCTTTTATCTATATCTCTTCTAAATAACCATAAGTCTTTAAAATCTGGTGGTAACTTATCTCTTCTTATCTCCTTTAAAAATATAGCTTCTTTTTTTGAAAATTCAATTCCTAATTCTTCTTTTAATTCTCTAATTATTCCTTCCAAACTGGTTTCTCCTGCTAGGATTGAACCTCCGCTACACTCCCACGTTAGTCCAAATTTTTTGTGTTTTGCCCTTTTACTTATTAGAATTTCATTTTTAGAATTTATTATAATTCCTGTTACTACAATATGATACTCTCCTTCTTTGAATTGATATACATCTCTTTCAGCAGTTCTTCCAATTTTCTTTTTATTAATATCATATATATCCCATAATTCACTCATGTATTTATTCTCCTTAAAAGATTTACCTATCTAATTTTCTTTTATTAAATCTGTGTAGTACATAATTTTCTTTCCTAATTTTTGGGCATATTCTATTTCTAACTTTGTACTATCACCAATATAATTATTTTTATTTATTACTAATATTGCGTCTGATAATTCTATTCTTTTAAAATGTTCTTTCTTTAATTTTTTCAATTGTTCATCAGTTCTTTCACAATTTTCTATTATGGGATAAACTGGTGTAAGAATACAATTACCTCTTAAAGCCATTTTCTTTGCAATAACCATCATTTCTTTTTGAAATTTTAAACTTCCACATAATGTTATTGTTTTCATTTTTGTTCCTTCCATTTTATTTCTTTTCCACAATTATAACACTTTCTGTGAATTATTGAAATACATTTTTCATTAAAACTTGTTTAACTACGCCAACTCCTGTCCTAACTGTGACCAAAGTGTGACTATTTTGCCTTAAAAAGCAAAAAATTAGCACCTGCTAAAATCTAGCAAGTGCTTCATTTCACTTTGGCTGCGGGGGTAAGACTCGAACTTACGACCTTCGGGTTATGAGTAAAGCTCGTAAAGTATTGGTAAATCTGGCTTTGAG
>CALXME010000046.1 GCA_944389395.1 uncultured Clostridia bacterium
ACATGTTTAATGCAAATTAAACATGTTTTTTTGGAGCTTCCAACGGGAATTGAACCCGTGACCTCAGCCTTACCAAGGCTGCACTCTACCTACTGAGCTATGGAAGCACATAACAATACATATTATACAATAAAGGAAAACAAAAGTAAACAATTCTCTTGACTTTTTAAAAAAAAAGTAATAAAATAATTAGCAACAAAATAAAAACAAAAAACGAGTAAGAGAAAAGTAAAATAGAAATTACTTACAGAGAGAACTAGCCATAGGCTGAGAGCTAGTGAAAGCAAAGCTATTTGAAAACTACCTCTTCAAGAGTTTCTGGTGAATAAGCCAGACGTGTTAGATACGTTATCATCTATCAATTAAGTAAAAAATAGGATGGAACCGTGTAACTATAAAAACACTCCTATGGATAAAAAGTCCATGGGAGTATTTTTTTAGTTATTTTGTTATTTGTAAACTAAAAAATAGCAAACATGAATTAGATATCAAAAATAAGCATTATAAATAAAGGAGGTTTTAAAAATGTTAAAAGTAACATTAAAAGATGGAGCTATTTTAGAAGTAGAAAAAGGAAGTTCTATTTTAGAAGTAGCAAAACAAATTAGTGAAGGATTAGCAAGAAATGCAACTTGTGGAGAAGTAGATGGAAAAGTGAAAGATTTAAGATATGAATTACAAGAAGATTGTAATTTAGTGATTCATACTTTCCAAGAAGAAGACTTAGAAGGTAAAAAAGCATATTGGCATACAACTTCTCATATTATGGCACAAGCTGTAAAAAGATTATTCCCAGATGCAAAATTAGCAATAGGACCAAGTATAGAAGATGGATTTTATTATGATTTTGATGTAGAAAAACCATTTACAGATGAAGATAAAGCAAAAATTGAAGAAGAAATGAAAAAAATCATAAAAGAAGATATCAAAATAGAAAGATTTTCATTACCAAAAAAAGAAGCATTAGAGTTAATGAAAAATGAACCATATAAACAAGAATTAATTAATGACTTGCCAGAAGGAGAAGAAATTAGCTTCTATAAACAAGGAGATTTCACAGATTTATGTGCAGGACCTCATGTAATGAGTACAGGAAAGATAAAAACAGTAAAAATACTTTCTTCTTCAGGAGCTTATTGGAGAGGTAGCGAAAAAAATAAAATGTTACAAAGAATTTATGCTATTTCTTTTCCAAAAGCTAGTTTATTACAAGAATATCTTGATTTATTAGAAGAAGCAAAAAAAAGAGATCATAAAAAATTAGGAAAAGAACTAGAACTATTCATGATTGCACCAGAAGGACCAGGATTTCCATTTTTCTTACCAAAAGGAATGGTACTTAGAAATGTATTAGAAGATTTTTGGAGAAAAATCCATACAGAACATGGATATGTAGAAATTAAAACACCAATGATATTAAATGAAGAATTGTGGCATCGTTCAGGACATTGGGACCATTACAAAGAAAATATGTATACAACACAAATTGATGATACAGATTACGGAATAAAACCAATGAATTGTCCAGGTGGAATGATAGTGTATAAAAATTCAATGCATTCTTATAGAGATTTACCAATTAGAGCAGGGGAATTAGGACTAGTACATAGACATGAAAAATCTGGTGAATTAAACGGACTATTTAGAGTAAGATGTTTCACACAAGATGATGCACATATCTTTTGTTTACCATCACAAATAGAAGAAGAAATTTCAAATGTTATTCAATTAGTAAATGAAGTATACAGTATATTTGGATTTAAATATGAAATTGAGTTGTCTACTAGACCAGAAGATTCTATGGGAAGTGATGAACAATGGGAGATGGCAGAAAATGCTCTAAAGAAAGTATTAAAAGATTTAAATCTAGATTACGAATTAAATGAAGGAGATGGAGCCTTTTACGGTCCAAAAATAGACTTTCATATTAGAGATTGTTTAGGCAGAAGTTGGCAATGTGGAACCATACAATTAGATTTTCAAATGCCAGAAAGATTTGATTTAACATATATTGGTGAAGATGGAGAAAAACATAGACCTGTTATGCTACATAGAGTAATATTTGGTAGTATAGAAAGATTTATAGGAATTTTAATTGAACATTTTGCAGGAGCATTTCCGGTTTGGCTTTCACCTATACAAGTAAAAGTGTTGCCTATTACAGATAAAGAACATGAATATGCATATAAAGTACAAAAAATATTACAAGAAAAAGGAATTCGTGTTGAAGTAGATGATAGAAATGAAAAAACAGGGTACAAAATTAGAGAGGCACAATTAGAAAAAGTACCATATATGTTAGTAGTAGGAGCAAAAGAAGTAGAACAAAATTTAGTAGCAGTTCGTTCTAGACAAAATGGAGATGAAGGAACTTGCGATTTACAAGAATTCATTCAAAAAATATTAAAAGAAATAGAAACAAAAGCCAAATAAATCTAATATAAAATTAAAAAAATATAAAATTTAGAAATAACAGGAGGAAAATAAATGAAACTAGGAATTGTAGGGCTTCCTAATGTAGGAAAAAGTACATTATTTAATAGTATTACAAAAGCAGGAGCAGAATGTGCTAATTATCCATTTTGTACTATAGAACCTAATGTAGGAGTAGTAGCAGTACCAGATGAAAGACTAGAAAAATTAGCACAAATGTATCATCCACAAAAAATAACACCTGCAGTAATCGAATTTGTAGATATAGCAGGACTAGTAAAAGGAGCAAGTAAAGGGGAAGGATTAGGAAATAAATTCTTATCTCATATTCGAGAAACAGATGCAATCTGCGAGGTGGTTAGATGTTTTCAAGATGATAATGTAGTACATGTAGATGGAAATGTAAATCCGATTAGAGATATAGAAACAATTAACCTAGAATTAATATTTGCAGATATAGAAACAGTTAATAAAAGATTAGACAAAGCTAAAAAGAATTTAAAAGCAGATAAAAAATATCAAGCAGAAATAGACTTATTAGAAAAAATAAAAGAAAATTTAGAAAATGGAATTTCTGCAAGAGCAATTGATTTTAAAGAAGAAGAACAAGAACTAATAAAAGATATGTTTTTATTAACAACAAAACCAATATTATATATTGCAAATATTTCAGAAGGACAAATGGAAAATGCTCAAAATGATGAAATGGTAAAACTAGTAAGAGAATATGCACAAAAAGAAAAAGCAGAAGTAATTCCACTATGTGTAAAAATAGAAGAAGAACTATCTGGGTTAGAAGAAAAAGACAAAAAAGAAATGCTAGATGCATTAGGATTAGAAGAATCTGGATTAGATAAAGTAATTAAAAAAAGTTATGATTTATTAGGATTAATGTCATTTTTAACAGCAGGAGAACCAGAAGTAAGAGCTTGGACTATAAAAAAAGGAACAAAAGCACCAGAAGCTGCAGGAAAAATACATTCAGACATACAACGAGGATTTATAAAAGCAGAAGTAGTAAGTTATGATGATTTAATAAAAGAAGGTTCTATGTTATTAGCAAAAGAAAAAGGATTAGTACGTTCAGAAGGAAAAGAATATATTATGCAAGATGGCGATATTGTATTATTCAAATTCAATGTATAAAAGAAAAATCATTACTGTAATCATTTTGTAATAAAAATTTAATAAAAAAAAGCAAAAAAAGTATTGACTTATGAAAGTATAAAGTATATCATTATAATTGATAATACAAATGAAAGAAGTAGTATATATAGTTAATTCAATAAAATTTGCAATTATACCAAAAATATGGTATAATAACTTTCAGTTGTAGAATAATAATAAATATACTATATAATTAAGGAGAGATAATATGAAAAAATCAGTAGTAATGAAAATTTTTTTAGTAATTTTAGTAAGTTTAACATTAATTGTAACCACTAATTTTGTACAAGCAGTAGATAATACAACAGGATATCAAGACTTAACTAATTTAACAGGAAATAATTCTAGTAGTAACAACAATACATCTAATACAAATAGTGCAAATTCAAATAATACATCAAAAAATAATAGTAATGCTTTAAATACAGGAGCTGTAACAAATACAAATAAAAATAATACAAGCACTTACAATAATTCAAGTTTACCAAAAACAGGTGTTGAAGATTCTATACCAACAATGTTGTTATTAGTAGTATTTGGTATATCAGCAGTATATGCTTACAAAAAAATTAAAGAATATAAAAATATTTAAAATATAAAATGAATAATAAATTTCAAATAGAAAATACTTGAACTTAAGTATTTTCTATTTTTGCTTTTACTACAATTCTATGCTGATTTAAATTATTACAAGTAATTAAAGTTAATTCATTACCATCACGATAATCTTTTTCAATAGGAGATAAATCATTATCATCTACTTCATATTTATTAAAAACAGAATAAATAAATTTAGTACCTACTTGATTATAAATGAAAATTTCATCTCTATTTTCTAAAGAGGCAATATTACTAAAAAATTTAGTATTATCATAATTATGACCAGCAATACACAAATTACTAAATTCAGGTGGCATTTCACCAGAAAACTTACAAGGGGCAATTTTTAAAAGTTCATCATCTAAAGAAGAAAAAATAGGATAAGATAAAGATAATTTTGGAATTTCAATCATACCAATAATCATAGAATTATTAATAGATAAAGAATTAGAACTCGAATTTTTTGCGTATAGTTGGGAAATATTATAATTGGTTTTTAAAGAATTAGAAAGATTTTCTTTTTTATTTAACAAAAATTTACTATAAAAATATATAAAAGCAAAGACAAATATGGAAAAAATTGATAAGATAAACTGTACACGTAATAATTTTTTCTTTGTTTTATTCTTTTCTAAAATAAAATCTTTTTTTGGAATAGAAGTATCAGTATTATGTATAATTTCTTGTGGCTTAGTATTCAAAATTTGATTCATAAAACAATTCTCCTCATAAAAATATCTTTAAATTATTATTACCGAAAAAAGTTAAATTATTTATATGAGATTTTTACATATTAAAAAAATTTTATCAATTCATATATTAAGCAAGGCTTTTTTATTTTGCTATTATAAATAAAAAATGAAGGGAATTGATAAAATGGAAATATTTAACAGGTTAAGAAATATAGTAAATAAAAATGATAAATTAAAATTTAATATATTAGTAGAAGAATGGCTAGAAAATAAAAAAATATCAATAAAAGAATCAACTTATTGTAATTATGTATATTCAATAAATAAATATATACTACCAAGATTTAAAAATCTAGAAATTAAAGAACTGCAAAATTATAATTTTAATGACTTTGTAATAGAACTCATGGAAGAATTATCAACAAAAACAGTAAGGGATATTTTATGTATCTTAAAATCAATTTTATGCTATGCAAATGAAGAATATGATTGTAATATAAAAATTAGTAAAATCAAAAGTCCAAAATTAGTTCAAGATAATGTTACTATTTTGAGTAATAGAGAAAAAGGAAGATTAGAAAACTATTGTATTAGATTAAATACATTAAAATCTCTGGGAATACTAATTTGCTTAAATACAGGAATAAGAATAGGCGAATTATGTGCTTTAAAATGGAAGAATATTGATTTAGATAAAAAGATATTATATGTAAATCATACTTTACAAAGAGTTTATGACAAAAAACAAAAGAAAACTAAAATTATAATAGATGTACCTAAAACAGCAAAATCAATAAGACAAATTCCAATATCAAATAAATTGTATGAAATATTAAAGAAAATAAAAAGTAAATATAATGATGATAATTTTTTTCTAACAGGAAGTAGTGAAAAGTTTATAGAACCTAGAAATTATCAAAAATATTTTAAAAATGTATTAAGAAAATGTAGAATAAAATCATATAAATTTCACACCCTTCGTCATACTTTTGCAAGTAACTGTATAGAAGTTGGAATGGATGTAAAAAGTTTAAGTGAGATGTTAGGACATTCAAGTGTTGAAATTACACTTAATAAATATGTTCATTCTAATTATAAATTGCAAAAAAAATATCTTGAAAAACTATAAATAGTTCTTAAAGTATTTTACTTAATGGCTTATAATTTTAAAGATATTATACCAATAAAACATTTTCATTTCAACAATTTTTTAGAAAATTAATGATTTTTTTATAAAAATAATTATTAAAGTTGTTATGACAAAAATCTTTTAAAAGACTGATATCAAAACATTTGAAGGCATTTGATAACAACCATTAAGTAAAATACTTAATGGTAAAAACGAAAGAGGGTAAAAGTATGAATTTTAAAGGAAAAATGTATGAAAAGTCAGGAATAACATTAATTGCATTAGTAGTAACAATAATTGTTTTACTAATATTAGCAGGAGTGACGATTGCAACATTAACAGGTGATAATGGATTATTAACAAAAGCACAGCAAGTAAAGGAAGAAAATGAAAAGGCATCTGATAGAGATAAGATAGCTATGGCAGTATCAGAAGCACAAATAGGAGAAAATGGATATCAAAAATTAAATTTAAATAATTTACAAGAAGCAATAGATAATCAATTTAACGATAGGGATGTAGTGGTTTCAGATAATGGATATGGAACTTTTAAAGTGGGAGTGAATAATAAAATATATGAAATAAAAAATGGTCAAATAGATGAGGTAAAAGTAGATTTGTATATCAATAATGAAGAAGATTTAAAAAATTTTAGGGATGATGTAAATGCTGGAAACACATATGAAGGAAAATATATAGTACTAACTTCTAATATAACATTAGATATAAATGAAGAGTGGGAATCTATAGGATATTATCCTCAAACAAGTTCAACTCCAGAAGCAGAAGAAAATAAACCATTTTGTGGAATTTTTAATGGACAAGGATATAGTATTAATGGACTTAATATTGAGACGCAAGATAAGGTAAAGGGCTTTTTTGGACTAATATCAAATGGAGCAATAGTAGAAAATTTAAATATGGGAGAAAATAATAGAATCAAAGGAAACCTTGCAACTTCAGCAATTGTTGGCTATGCTTATAAAGCAAATATAGTAAATTGTCAAAATTATGCTAACATTGAAACGGGAGAGCAATCAGGAGGAATAGTTGGAATTTTAAATAATAGTATATGCTCAAATTCAATTAATTATGGTAAAATTACAGGTACCACTTATGTAGGAGGGATAGTTGGTGGTTGTCTAAAAAATAGTTTAGTAAAAAAATGTGCCAATAATGGTGAGATTGTTGGCATAGAGTACATTGGAGGAATTGCAGGACAAACAAAGAAGAATTCAAAAATCAAATCAAGTGCAAATCTTAATGCAATTATTGATAACATAGACAGTAATTACATTGGAGGAATTACTGCTAACTTAGAGAGTAGTGAAATAATAGAATGCTATAATATTGGAGAAATAGTAGGAAACGAAGGGATTGCAGGAATTGTAGGTTGGGGATATAATATGAAGATTAATAGTTGCTATAATAATGCAATTATAACAGGAACTACTAAAGTAGCAGGTATCTGTGGTGTTATAGGAATTATTGGAGAAGGTACACAAAATTATATAGAAAATTGTTATAATAGTAAAAATATTTCTTTTTCTACTTTAGGTGGAGCGGTAGCAAATTATATTATAAGCGGAGAAATGTTATATTGCAAAAATAATTATTATGTAGAGAATACAGTAAATAGTTCAAATGAAAATATAACTATTGATGGAGTTATATTAAAAACAAGTGAAGACCTAAAAAACTCAGCTTCAATATTAGGAGAAGCTTTTAAAGAAGATTCAAACAGTATAAATAATGGATATCCAGTACTTAAATGGCAGTGAGAGAAAATAATAGAAAACCCATAGAAAAATGTATAAAAAAGTTA
>CALXME010000047.1 GCA_944389395.1 uncultured Clostridia bacterium
CAACACCTGCAACACCACCAGAGTGAATTGTTCTCATAGTAAGCTGTGTACCAGGTTCACCGATAGATTGTGCAGCAATAATACCAATTGCTTCTCCAATCGATACTAAATCTCTTCTTGCAAGTCCCATTCCGTAGCATTTTTGGCATACACCATGTTTTGAATGACATCCAAGTACAGAACGAACCTTTAGTTTTTCTATTCCTGCTTCTACAATTTCTTCTGCAATTGCTTCTGTAATCATAGTATTAGTATCTACTATCAATTTATTTGTTTTAGGATTATATACATCTTCTATTACAAATCTTCCTAATAATCTTTCTTGCATTTTTTCTATAATTTGATTTCCATCTTTGATATCATAAATAATAATACCTTCATTTGTACCACAATCATGCTCTCTAACTATAATATCTTGAGAAACATCAACTAATCTTCTTGTTAGATATCCTGAGTCAGCTGTTCTTAAAGCTGTATCAGAAAGACCTTTACGAGCACCATGTGCTGAAATAAAGTATTCCAAAGCATCTAATCCTTCTGCAAATGATGATTTAATTGGGATTTCAACTGCTTTACCAGTTGTACTTGCCATTAATCCACGCATACCTGCAATTTGTCTTAATTGGTTCATATTACCACGGGCTCCAGATTTAACCATCATATAAATTGGATTTAGCTCATCAAAGTTTTCTTCCATTGCATTACTTACTTCTTTAGTAGTTGCTTCCCAAACATTAATAACTGCATTATATCTTTCATTATCTGTAATAAGACCTCTTGCATATTGTTTTCTAATGTTTTCTACTTTACTATCTGCTTCTTCTAATAATGCTTTTTTAGCTTCTGGCACTTGTACATCACTCATAGAGAATGTAATACCTGCTAATGTAGAATATTTAAATCCTAATGCTTTAATATAGTCAATTACTTCTGCTGATTCTGATAAACCGTGAATTCTAATTACTCTTTCTATAATACTTCCCATTGTCTTTTTCATAACAGGGAAATTAATCTCATATTGGAAAGGATCTTCTTTTCGATTGATAAATCCTAAATCTTGTGGAATACCTTGATTAAATATAATTCTTCCAACACTAGTTTCAATTTTTTGAGATTTCATTTCTCCATTAATCTCTTTTGTAATTCTAACATAAATTTTAGCATGAATTTCAACATCATGGTTTTCAAAAGCCATAATTGCTTCATCTGGGTCTTTAAAGTATTTTCCTTCACCTTTTTCTCCATCTAATACCATAGTTAAGTAATAACTTCCTAAAATCATATCTAGTCTAGGAACTGCTACTGGTCTACCATCTTGTGGTTTTAATAGGTTATTAGTAGATAACATTAAATATCTAGATTCTGCTTGTGCTTCTGGTGATAATGGTAAATGTACTGCCATTTGGTCACCATCAAAGTCTGCATTAAATGCTTCACAAACTAATGGGTGAAGTTTTATAGCTCTACCTTCTACTAATACTGGCTCAAAGCTTTGAATTCCTAATCTGTGTAAAGTAGGAGCACGGTTTAGCATAACAGGATGGTCTTTAATAACTTCTTCCAAAATTCCCCATACTTCTGGTTTTAATCTTTCTACCATTCTTTTGGCATTTTTAATGTTTTGTGCAATTCCTCTTCCAACTAATTCTCTCATAACAAATGGTTTAAATAGTTCTACTGCCATTTCTTTTGGAAGTCCGCATTGATAAATCTTAAGTTCTGGTCCTACTACAATAACAGAACGTCCAGAATAGTCAACACGTTTTCCAAGTAAGTTTTGACGGAAACGACCTTGTTTTCCTTTTAGCATATCTGATAAAGATTTTAATGGTCTATTTCCAGCTCCAGTAACAGGTCTTCCACGTCTTCCATTATCAATTAGAGCATCTACAGATTCTTGTAACATTCTTTTTTCATTTCTTACAATAATTTCTGGCGCACCTAATTCTAATAATCTTTTTAAACGGTTGTTTCTGTTTATAACTCTTCTATATAAATCATTTAAATCAGATGTTGCAAATCTACCACCATCTAATTGAACCATTGGTCTTAATTCTGGTGGAATAACAGGAACTACTTGCATTACCATCCATTCTGGTCTATTTCCAGAAATTCTGAAAGATTCTACTGTATCTAATCTTTTAACAAGTTTTACCTTTTTTTGTTCACTTGCTCCTTCTAATTCTTTTTTTATAGAATTAGATAATTTTTCTAAATCTATTTCTTCTAATAATTCTCTTAAAGCTTCTGCTCCCATTTTTGCTTTAAAAGAACCTCTTCCATATTTTTCTTCTGCTTCATGATATTCTTTTTCATTTAATATTTGGCACTTATCTAATCCTGTTTCACCTCTATCAACAACTATATATGATGCAAAATAGATAACTTTTTCCAAGTTTCGTGGTGAAATATCTAACATTAATGCAATTCTACTTGGGATTCCTTTAAAATACCAAATATGTGCAACTGGTGCAGCAAGTTCAATATGCCCCATTCTTTCACGTCTTACTTTAGACTTTGTTACTTCAACACCACAACGGTCACATACAATTCCTTTATATCTTACTCTTTTATATTTTCCACAATGACATTCCCAGTCTTTAGTTGGTCCAAATATTCTTTCACAAAACAAACCATCTTTTTCTGGTTTTAAAGTTCTATAATTGATTGTTTCTGGTTTTTTTACTTCACCTTTTGACCATTCTCTTACTTTTTCATCTGATGCAATTCCTATTTTTAACTTATTAAAAATATCTAATTCGTCCAATTTTTTTCCCCCTTCGGTTAATCTTCGGGGACTGTTCCCAAATTACCAAAATAGTTAATTTGGAAACAGTTTCCCTATTACTTCAAAACAACTTCTTGGTCTATCCACTGCTCGAACAATTCCTTCTGGTCGCCTTTTCATTTTTTGGAGTATATGACTAAAATTTTTCTAATTTTAGTTTTTATTTTAGTAATAGAATCTATTTATATTATTTTTTTACTCTATTATGTCATTTTCATCATCTAAATTGTCATTTGCTAAATCGTTGTCAAATAACAATTCATCACCTTCATCATCTAAATCTTGAAATAATTCATCATCACTATCGTCATAACTATCAGTTTCATCTAGTAACACATCATCTTCTACACTTTCTTCTCCATAACCATCTAAATCTTCATCTGCTACTATTTCTTCTTCTGATAATATTTTTTTATCTTTTTCTGGGTCATATTCTATTCCTTCATCAATGTTTTCTTTTAACTCTAATTCTTGATTATCTCCTGAATACAATCTAACATCTAATCCTAAAGATTGTAATTCTTTTACTAAAACTTTAAAGCTTTCTGGAACTCCTGGTTCTGGAACATTTTCACCTTTAACAATAGCTTCATAAGTTTTTACTCTTCCTACAACATCATCTGATTTAACTGTTAACATTTCTTGCAATGTATATGCAGCACCATAAGCTTCTAATGCCCAAACTTCCATTTCTCCAAAACGTTGTCCACCAAATTGTGCTTTTCCTCCTAAAGGTTGTTGTGTTACTAATGAATATGGTCCTGTTGAACGAGCATGTATTTTGTCATCTACTAAGTGGTGTAGTTTTAACATATACATAACCCCTACCGTAATAGGTTTATCAAATGGGTCTCCTGTTCTTCCATCATATAAAATAGTTTTTCCATCTTTACTCATTCCGGCTTTTTCTAGCATTTCTTCTACATCTTCTTGGGTTGCTCCATCAAATACTGGTGTTGAAACTTTCCATCCTAATGCTTTTGCAGCACCTCCTAAATGTACTTCTAAAACTTGCCCTAAGTTCATACGAGAAGGTACACCTAGTGGATTTAATAAAATGTCAATTGGTGTTCCATCTGGCATAAATGGCATATCTTCTTCTGGTAATACTCTTGAAATAACACCCTTATTACCATGACGTCCTGCCATCTTATCACCAACAGATATCTTTCTCTTTGTTGCAATATAACATCTAATAATTTGATTTACACCAGGTCCTAATTCATCAGAATTATCTCTTGTAAAGATTTTAACATCTACTATGGTTCCTGCTTCTCCATGTGGTACTCTTAAAGAAGTATCTCTTACTTCTCTTGCTTTTTCTCCAAAAATAGCACGTAATAATCTTTCTTCAGCTGTTAATTCTGTTTCTCCTTTTGGTGTAACCTTACCAACTAAGATATCTCCTGGTCTTACTTCTGCACCAATACGGATAATTCCATTTTCATCCAAATCTTTTAAAGAATCATCACCTACATTTGGAATATCTCTTGTAATTTCTTCTGCTCCTAATTTGGTATCACGACATTCACAATCATATTCTTCAATGTGAATAGAAGTAAATACATCTTCTTTTACTAATCTTTCATTAATTAAAATAGCATCTTCGTAGTTATAACCTTCCCAAGTAGAAAATGCAACTAATACATTTTTACCAAGTGCCATTTCTCCATTTTGTGTAGATGGTCCATCTGCAATTGCTTCTCCTTTTTTTACTTTTTCTCCAGCTTTTACAATTGGTTTTTGATTAATACATGTCCCACCATTTGTTCTCTTGAATTTACGCAATTTATGTACTATTGTTTTTCCGCTTTTATATTTTACAGTAATTGCATCACCTGTAACTTTTTCTATTACTCCATCTTCTTCTGCTAAAATTAAAATTCCTGAGTCTTTTGCTGCTCTATATTCAATTCCTGTTCCTACAATTGGAGATTCTGTAATCATTAATGGAACTGCTTGACGTTGCATGTTAGCTCCCATTAAAGCTCTTTTTGCATCATCATGCTCTAAGAATGGTATCATTGCTGCTGCAATAGATACTAATTGTTTTGGTGATACATCTACATATTGTACTTTATCTCTATCTACTTCTATTACTTCATTTCTGTATCTAACTCTAATTCTTTCATTTTTTAGACGTCCTTTTTCATCAATTGGTTCTGAAGCTTGAGCTATAATATAATTATCTTCTACATCTGCACTCATGTATTCTACAATATCTGTTAATTGATGTGTTTTTGAATCAATCTTTCTATATGGTGTTTCAATAAATCCATATTCATTAATAATTGTAAAAGATGATAATGCAGAAATTAATCCGATATTTGGCCCTTCTGGAGATTCAATTGGACATAATCTACCATAATGAGTATAGTGAACATCACGAACCTCAAATCCTGCTCTTTCTCTTGTTAATCCACCAGGTCCTAAAGCAGAAATTCTTCTTTTATGTGTCAACTCTGAAAGTGGATTTGTTTGATCCATAAATTGTGATAATTGTGAACTTCCAAAAAACTCTCTAATAGCTGATGTAATCGGCTTTGTATTAATTAAAGTTTGTGGTGTAATAACATCTAAATCTTGAATTGTCATTCTTTCACGAACAACTCTCTCTAATCTTGTTAAACCAATTCTAAATTGATTTTGCAATAATTCTCCAACACAACGAATTCTACGATTAGCTAAATGGTCAATATCATCTACTTTTCCAAGTCCATGAGAAAGATTTAATAAGTAATTAATAGATGCTATCATATCTTCTGTTGTGATATGTTTTGGAACTAATTCATCATATCTTTCTTGTAATACTTTTACTAAATCTTTTTTATCTGTATTGTCTATAATATTTTTCAACACATTATAATTTACTAATTCTTTAAAGTGTAATTTGCTTAAATCTACATTTGGTAAAACAGCATGAATATTTACAGTACTATTACCAATAACTCTTATTTTTCTTTCACCAACCATTACATCTACAATATTAATACCTGCATTTTGGATTGCCTCTGCAACTTCTTTACTAATTGTTTCTCCTGCTTGTATTAAAACTTCTCCTGTTTCAGCATCCATTATGTCTTCTGCAGAAATTTTATCTTGTATTCTTGTAGCTAAATTTAATTTTTGATTAAATTTATATCTTCCTACTTTTGCTAAATCATATCTTCTATTGTCATAGAACAATCCATTAAATAAATTTCTAGCAGCATCTACTGTTGGAAGTTCTCCTGGTCTTAATTTTTTATAGATTTCAATTAATGCTTCTTCTTGATCTTTAATAGTGTCTTTTGCAATAGTTGCTGTTAACATTTCTTCATCTCCAAATAATTCTCTTATTTGGTCATCTGAAACAACACCAATTGCACGAAGTAAAGTTGTAACAGGAATTTTTCTTGTTCTATCTACACGAACATAAAAAACATCATTACCATCAGTTTCATATTCAAGCCAAGCACCACGAAGTGGCATAACAGTAGATGTATAAGTTTTCTTTCCTGTTTTTGTATCAAATTCTTCTGCATAGTAACATCCTGGTGAACGAACTAACTGACTAACTACAACTCTTTCTGCACCATTAATGATAAATGTTCCACTATCTGTCATTAATGGAAAATCTCCTAAGTAAATTTCTTGCTCTTTAATTTCTCCTGTTTCACGATTGATTAATCTAACCTTTACGTGCAATCTAGTAGAATAAGTAGCATCTCTTTCTTTTGCTTCTTCTACTGTGTACTTTGTCTTGTCTTCCATGTAATAATCGAAAAATTCAAGAACTAAATTTCCAGAATAGTCTTCTATTGGTGAAATATCTCTTAATACTTCTCCCAAGCCTTCCTCTACAAACCAGTCATATGAATCTTTTTGAACTTTAATTAGGTTTGGCATTTCAATATAATCCCCAACCTTTGCGAAATCCTTACGAGATGCCTTCTCGTATTTGACATCTTTTAATTCCAAAAAAATCACCCCTATAAAATATTAAGCAGAAAAAAATCAATCTTTCGATTGTTTATATATGGAAAAAAAGTCCCTCTTAAATACTTTCCTCTTAACTAAGTTTTTAATTTGTCTGCTCCCACAAATTAAATTTGCTTAGGGATTCCAGCATTTAATTCCTCTTTTCTTCTTTATAAACTAAAATAATAATGAAATAATTTCTTTGCAAAATTAACCCTTCTGTAAAACAAACGGCAATAAAAGAGCTGTTGAAAATCCTCTGTTTTTCAACTGGCTCTAAGAGTTATTTAATTTCACATTTTTTCTTTTCTTTATTTTTATCACCCTTATGTTTTTCTTTTTTTCATTTGGGTAAATTTTCCTTGCAAATATCTTTATTATAATATCATATTTTTCTTACGGATGTCAAGGTTTTGAGCGAAAATTCATCAAAAAAATTTGGCAATGGTTCCAGGTATGGATGCCCAAAAATTGGCATTGGTTCCAGGTTGGCATTGGTTCCAGGTATGGATGCCAAATTTTTCTTAAAAATTGGCAT
>CALXME010000048.1 GCA_944389395.1 uncultured Clostridia bacterium
GAAGTTATGAAAAATTTATTAGGTGATGAACATTATGAGAGATTTAATAAAATGTTAAAAAATGCAAGAAAAAAAGCGAATTATTATGTAAGTAAAGACCCTGAAGGAATGACTAAAATGGATTTATATGATTTTTATATTATAGGAGATGTTTATAGAGAAGAGTTTAGGAATGAATAAAGGATAATGAAATAATTAATAAGGTAATTTATAATTGTAATTATAAGAAATATATATTATAATTAAAAAATAAAATTATAAATAAGCATAATCAGAAGGAGATAAAGATGTATAGTAGAAATATAGAATTTGAAAAATTACTAGAGACAAATCCAATTTTAGTTAAGTCAACTAGAATAATAAGTAAATTAGCAAAGGAAAATAGTTCAATTCCTTTTTATGAAGAACATTTTATACCTTGTGCAAAGATTTGCTTTGAAATGTCATATATAAAGAGAATCAATAAAATAGACGCTATATTAACAGGATTATTTCATGATGTCGGAAAATTTATGCTTAAAGGAGAAATAGATAATCATGAGATTATAGGAGCAGAGTATGCAGAAGATTTTTTAAGAGAAAATAACTATAAAGAGACAAAAATACAATTAATAAAACATGCTATAATGAATCATAGAAAAAATGCAAATGATGATTTTGATCAGATGAGCAAGTTAATAATAAATTCAGATATAATTTCTTATATTCTTCATAAAAAATATTTTTTCGAGTATTTATTAAAGTTTACTAATCAAGATGAAGCTAATCAAACTGTGAATAAAAAGATTTCAGATTCTTATGCTCGAATGGACGATGATGGAAAAAGACTGATTTTTGACTTGTTAATAAAATCAATATAAGATATACAAAAAATGTAAATTATTAAGGATAAGTGTTGAATTTTGTGGAAAAATATGGTAAAATATTTATGTAAACAGCAAAAGGAGATTGTTATGATAGATCTACATATTCATTCAAACTATTCTGGCGGAAAAAATAATTTAATAAAAATATTACAGATAGCAGAGAAAAGAAATGTTTCTATAATTTCAATAACAGATAATAATACATGTGAAGCATATGCAGAATTAAAAGAATTATCAGAGGAAAGATTTTATAGTGGAAAAATAATACCAGGTTGTGAATTTTCTACAATAGTAAATAATGTACCAATAGAATTAATTGGCTATAATATTGATACAGATTTAGTGCAAGACAAAATATCAAAATTATATCTTCCGAAAAAAGATTATAATATATATGAGACTAATTTAATTATAGAAAAGTGCATTGAAAAAGGTTTAGTTATAAATGTTCATAACATAATATATGATGCGGAAAAAGAAAGAGGAAAAAGAGCAGTATTTGATGAAATAAAAAGACATTTAGAAAATAAGAGGTTTATCTCAGCAGAAGCGTGGGATAATGCAAGAACCTTTCTATTAACATATACATCAAATCCTAATAGCGATTTTTTTGTTGATTTTTCAGGACTTATTCCATCATATAAACAAGTTGTACAGTTGATAAAACAATGTGGGGGGAAAGTTTTTATGCCACATATATTTAAGTATAATGAAAATTCAATGGATGTACTAGAAACATTAATAAGTGAAAGTATGTTAGATGGCATAGAAGGATATTATCCATATTATTCAAATGAACAACATCGATTTGCATTAGAATTTGCACAAAAGAATAATTTATATATTTCAGGAGGAAGTGATTCACATGGTACTCCTGATTCCGAGATAGGTATAGGTAGGTCAAATTTAAATATACCTGAAGAAATTATAACTCCTTGGTTGGATAAAGCAAAGATTATTACACAAGGAGGATTAAATTATGAAGAGCGATAATGAAATTGGCATTTTTAAATATGATGGAATAGAGATAATAGATGATAAAAAGTTCATTAAAAAACTTATAAATAGCAAAAAGTTAACAGAGTACATAGAATTAAATGTGAAGAAAAATGACGAAATGAAGAAAATTATGAAAAATGAAAAAATAGAGGAGTACACAGAAAGTACATTTGATTATTTAAAATTTATTAATGCTATTAATGAAAGTGGGCAAATTGAGAATACCAATATTATATATGGACAGATTTTTACTATAAATTATAAAAAGAATATATTAACTATTGTCGATAAAAAGATATATGAGAATCATTTTGGAAAAACAAATGAATATAACTATCATCTAAATGATGTTGGAGTAATAGAAGATGAGACAAAAATAATTTTAAATTTTATAAATCAAATAAAACAAAAAAATGATTGTGAATTTTTACTTTATGTATTATCAAATAGAAAATCAATGGTAGACCGACAAAAAAATAATATAAAAACAGAAAAAGAAATAGACAATTTATTTAAATTATGGAATATTACAGATAAATATTATTCATACAAGCAATATAAAATATACTTAAGTTTGTATGAAGAATTATATATAGATGCTCTAAAGAAAAATTTAGATATAAATTTTTCATACTATGAAAAGATTAAAGAACAAATAAGGAAAGTAAAAAAAGAAATTTTGAAAGGGGATTAAAATGGAAGAAAAAGAATGTAGACAAATTAAAAACATAGGTTGGACATTAGGAAATGATTGTCCTTGCAAATGTAAACACTGTTATTCAATGAGTGTTAGAGAAAAAGGAAAAAATCTTACTAAAGAAATTGTTGATAAAGTAATTGAGCAGGTTCAAAGAATAGGAGTGGAGACAATTAATTTAGGGGGTAATGAACCTATTTTTACTAATGGTTTAAAAGTTCAGGATAGTCTATTGCCATATATATTGAAAGAATTAACAAAGAAGAACATAAAAGTAGGAATTACAACATCCGGAATAAGTTTAATTGCATTGAAAAATGTTTACCCAGAATGTCTAAAGTTATTAAATGATGTAGATATTAGTTTAGATTCACCATATGAAAAAGAACATAATGAAAATAGAGGAGGAGATGTGTACAAATATGCAATAGAAGCTCTGGAAATATGCAAAGAATATGGAATAGAATCAGGGATTATAATGTGTGCGATGAATTGGAATTTTACCAAGGATCGTATAGATGCTTTATTAGAATTAGCAAAGCAATATAATTCAAATATTCGATTTAATTTATTAAAACCAATTCAAGAAAAACATTATGAACTTGTACCTACTAAAAATCAAGTACTTGAAAACTATAAGTATTTATTTAAAATATGTGATACAGTAGAATTGAGTGAACCAACTTTATCTGGATTAGTGGATAATAACAAAGTGCATGGGTGTTCATGTGGCATATATTCTATGAGGATCAATTCAATTACACCAGATGGAAAAATACCTGTATCTCCATGTGTATATATGCATGACTATAGAGTAGGAAATCTCTTAAAAGATGATATACTTGATATAGTTAATTCAGAGCAATTCAAGAGTTTTAGAATTAGAAAAGAAAATTATGAAAAAATAGAAGGTTGCAAAGATTGTGATAAAGCAGAAATTTGCAGAGGTGGCTGTTTTGCTATGGCTTATACATATAAAAAATGTGAAACTGGAGAAAAAGATTTATATGCTAGAGATCCATTTTGCTTTAAAGAAATTAATTTTAATGATAGCATTGAATATAAAAAGGGAGAAAAACAATTGGTGCATGAAAATTATCTATGTACATGGATTGGAAAACCAAAAAGGTAGGAGTTAATAATGTTAGATTTGCTAATAAGGGACGGATTAATTGTAACTCAAAATTTTAAAAGAGAAATAAAGCAGGCAAATATAGGAATAAAAGATAATAAAATTGTATATGTGGGAAATAAGGCTATTTCGAGTAAGAAAGTAATTGAAGCAAAAGAATACATAATTTTACCAGCTTTTTTAAATGCTCATATTCATTTTGGCGAATATTTTTTAAGAGGATACAAAAAAAATCTATCAACAGAAGAATACATTTTGTTAGGAGAGAAATTTCATACAAAGTTTAAGAGTATTATAGATGAGATTAGGAGTAGTTCTATAAATAATGTTATTTTAGAATCAATCAAAAATGGTACATTGACAGTGTTTGGAGTTAGAGGATGGCCGAATGTAGCAAGTTTCCCAGTTAATGCTTTTTTAGGGTACCCTATGATGAATTCTAAAAAGTTGATGGAGTATAAATTGAATTTTGAACAGAAATTTAATTCTTTAGAGAAAAAGAAAAATGTAGAATACTTTATCGGTTTACATTCAGTAAAATGGATAGAAAAAGGGACTTTAATTGAGATTTCAAATTTTTTAAAAAACAATAAGAGAATAAAATTAAGTCTACATATTTGCGAAACTGTTGAAGAGGTAAAATACATTGAGAAAAAATATAAAATGACACCAATCGAATTACTAAAAAAATACGATTTATTAAATGAAAATACTTTACTAGTGCATTGTAATTATTTAAGTAATGATGATATAATGTTAATAAAAAATAATAAAGTATCAGTTGTAGCATGCCATAGTAGTAATTTAAAGTTAAAAAATAAGCCATGTGATATAAAAAAATTATTGGATAATCAAATTAATGTAATAGTTGCAACAGATGGACCTGCAACAAATGATTCGTTATCATTACTTGATAGTTTGAGAACAACAGCTTTATTAACTAATTTGGATAGCAATACATTACTAGATATGATTACTATAAATCCAGCAAAATATATGAAAATAAATTCGGGAAGTATTATTGAGGGAAATAAGGCAGATATATTATTCTTTAATAGAAATAATTTAAATTTTACTTATAAAAAATCTATTATAGAAAACCTAATCTACACATCAGGAAATAAGCCTGAGATAGTAATGAAAGATGGGAAAAGAATAATAGAAAATTACAAGTTTAAAATTATAGACGAATGTGATATAATTCAAGAGAAGAATAGAATAGTAAAATTGATAGAAAATGATATTGTTTTCTAATTAGTAAGGAGGTATTAAATGAAAAAATTAAGGATGAAATGCCATTCCGCAGAAATTATATTTGCAACAAATTCTGAAAAGATTTACAATTATTTTTTGACAGATGAAGAACAAGTTCCGGAAACTATACCTGGAATAGAAATTATACCTGATGAAAATGCTGATTTGAGTGGGAATTATTTGATTTACCTAGATAAAAGACCTAATTTAGTACAAATAAATCCAGAATTGAACCAAGCATTGATATGTGTACCAGAAAGAGAATTGTATTTACCAGATTTGATATATTTAGCCTTATCAATGTTTGCAAAAGAATTAAACAAAGAAGATAAGTATTTTATTCATTGTGCAATTGTTGAAAAAGATGGTGAAGCAACATTAATTTCAGGAGAAGCTGGTTCGGGTAAAACAACATTGGCAATGTATCTTTGTATGGAAAAAGGCTATAACTTTGTATGCAATGATAGAGCAGTTATAGGTCTTGAAGATGGAATACCATATGTTTACTGTGGGACTCTTCAAACTCATATTAGAGTTGGAGTAATACATGAATATTTTCCAAGTTTGATAAGTAAAATTGACAAAGAGAAAATGAATAGACCATGGGAAAACAAAATATATATAAATCCAGAATTTGAAGAGTTAGGTATAAAAGTAACTAAGACAGCGAAGCTTTCAAATATACTATATACTGCTACATATCCAGTTAAAGATGAAGAAACAAATTTAACAAAACAAATGGAAGATGTTGCGACATTAGCTACAATGAAGGCTATATCAGAATATATAAGGGCTGATAGAAATATTGTATTAAGCGCAAATTATCCATTCCCTAATTTTGACAATCAAGAACTAGCAATGAAGAGAATGAATTTTGTAGAGAAATTAGTTAAAAAGACCGGAATATATACTGCAAGAGGTAATATTAAAAAATTATCGGATATGATATACAATAAATTATATTAGAAAGGATATAATAAATGAAAAAAGTAAGTTATAAAGATTTTTTAGGTAAGAAAGTCAAAGTTGTTATGGATAGACCAATGGGCTCAAAACATCCTAAATGGAATTTTATATATCCAATTAATTATGGATATGTTCCGAATACAATTAGTGGAGATGGTGAAGAATTAGATGCATATATAGTAGGAATATTTGAACCAGTAGAAGAATATGAAGGAAAATGTATAGCTGCAATACATAGATTGGATGATGATGACGATAAATTAGTGATTGCTCCTGAAGAAAAGATATATACTAAACAACAAATTGAGGCATTAGTAGAATTTCAAGAAAGATTTTTCGAACATGAGATTATTGAAGAAATAAATAATATAAAAGATAAAGGAGAAGAAAGATAAGATGAAATATAAATATATATTTTTTGATTGGGGATATACATTAATCAGTAAATTTGAAAATGTTGATGATAAAATAAATAAAATATTAGAAAAATATAATTTAAAATGGGATGATATATTTGGAAAATGGAAAAACTATCAAATTTTAAACTCTCTAGGAAAGATTACAGAAAAAGAAATATATAAAGATTTATCATCAATTTTAAATATAACAGAAGAAGATTTAGAAAAAATTGATATACTATTATTAGAATCTCATATTTTAGATGGCGAGACAAGAGAGACTATTGCTAAATTATACGAAAAAGGTTATTATCTAGGAATTATAAGTAATAATTCTATTAGGAATGTTGAATATATTTTAAAACGTGAAGATATAAGGAAATATTTTAAAAAAGTAGTTATTTCAGAAGAAGTAAAAGAAAGAAAACCAAATTTAAAAGTATATATGAAAGCATTTGAAGAAATTCCAAAAGAAGAATACAATAAAATTGCATTTGTAAGTGATGAGCTACTAGAAGATTTATTAGGAGTAAAAGTATTAGGTGTAAAGACTATATGGTATGAGCAAAATATAAATAACAAATGGAAGAAAAAAGAAGAAGTTTTAATAGAGCCAGATTATAAAATAAGATCAATGAAAGAATTATTAGATATTATTTAATGAAATACTACAGATTTTTTATTAAAAATCTAATGAAAACATTGACAACATATAAAAATCTATATATAATGGGGTACATAAAGTAGAGAAAATAAAAAATTCTCTACAGATTTCTTATATAAAAAATTTGTTAGCAAAAAGTTGCAAAGTACAATGTTTATCAAATATTGTATAGTGTAGTTATGCA
>CALXME010000049.1 GCA_944389395.1 uncultured Clostridia bacterium
ATTAAATCTAGTTGTTACTATAATTGGTAATTTATTTTCATTTCTATTTTCTATAATTGTATATAATTTTTCTAATGACCAACTACTAATTCTTTCTGTTCCTAAATCATCAATTATAAGCATATCAACTTTAGAATATAACTCTATTATGTCTTTTTCTTTGCTTGAAAAATCTTTAAAAGTATCCTTAATTACATCTAATAATAAAATCAATCTTCCCATTAAAACTAACATATCTTTTTTGGTTAACTTATTTAAAATAGCTGTTGCTAAATGTGTTTTTCCAACTCCAGATTTTCCAGTAATAATAAGTCCATTTTTTTGGATTTTATTAATACATTTTTCTGTAAAATCTTTTGCAATTTCTACTTCTTTCTTATTAGTATTCGTTATTATAAAGTTATCAAATTGATAATCTTGTATTTGTTTGTTAATATAATTTTGTATATAAAATTGTCTAGTCATTTGCTCAAATTGTTTCCTCTTCTTTTGTTCTTCTTCTTTTAAATCTACATCATTCCAATAATCCTTTGACTGTTTACAATCGCATCTTTCATATTCTATTGAACTCAATGGCATATTTGCATATAAATAATCTAATCCTATTGGTTTTAAATCTTTTCCACAAAATTTACATTTATTGTGGAATATTTCATATTTAGAATTACATTTCATATTTTCTAAATCCATTTGTGTTCTCTTCTTCCTTTCTTATTTCTTTTCTTTTATTTTCTTTATTCTCTTCTTCTTTGTTACATAACGTTACTGTAACGTTACTTTTCCCATTTTCACTTTTCAACTTTTCACGATATCTCTGTTGTCTTAATCTTCCTTGTTCTTTGTATTTTTCATATGTTTCAATACTTTGATATTTATTCCAATTTTTAATCTTGTAAACTTTATTTTCTAGAATTATCATTTCTAATTCTAAAAATTTTTTAATTATTTCTTTCATTTTTTCAAAAGACTTTCCCATAATCTTTGAAAAATATTCAATTGTCATTGGTTTATTCTCACCTATTACTAAATTACCTTCTTTATTACATTCCATAGCAATAATTAATAATTGTATCCACACTCTGATATATGTATCTCCATCCGGCTCTTTAAGTAATATTTGAATTTTCCTATTTGCAAATAAATTTGCATCAATTTTTAACCATTGTAGCTTATACATTGCCTCCTTTCCTCTCTTTCTTCAAAATTTAAAGCATAGATTGTAATTCCATATTTCTTAAATATTCATCTAGTGCTTGTACTCTAAATAAATATTTTCCACCAACTTTACAATATGGTATTTGTTTTTTCCTTACCAGTTGATTTATTAACCAATATGAAATACCTAAATACTCTGATGCTTCTTTCATCGTTAATGTTGTTCTTTGAACTTGATTATTCATCATAATGCTACCTCCTCTCTTTGGAATTTAGAAGGTTCTTCTCTCCCCTTCTACTATAAAGCCCAGAACAACTGTTAAAAACTGAGCTATTTTTTAAAATTTTTTAATTTTTTTATTTTATTTTCTTCTTTTATAGTGTTCTCAATGGTTTTGCCATTTTTTATTTATAATAATTATTGCAATTTTTACTATATTTTTGTATAATTAAGATACTTTGTTAGCAATTTTATTTTGTAAAATATATTGCAATTTGTGTTTTTGAGGTGTTTACATGTTAAGAAAAGATAATATTCCAGTAAAAGATTGGTTTAATATTTGGTTCAATAGAGAAAAAAGAAAAGAGTTTTATACGACTTCTATTTCTTTGTATAAAACTACTTTTAATCATGATAAAAATAATACATTCTCAAATATACTTTTTAATGATTCTAAAAATGATAAAGAGATTTATTTTTCTTCAGCCACTTTATTAGAGCCTTTTGAAGAAAGTTATGGAACTTTTTTAATAAAATTTCTTAATGCAAATTTTGCATCTTTTGAAACATCTTATCGTACTTTCTTCTGTTTTTATGGATTTTCTATTTTAAGTGAATTTTATGCTTCAATTCCTTCATTAAAGTTTTTTAAAACAGAAGATGAATTTATAGAAACTTATCAACCAATTTTTAATAAAGTTAAACCTAAGTTAAAGAAATTACAATATTTGATAAAACAATGCGTAGACTATATGTATAATTTAAATAATGATTCAATAGATAAGAATTATACACCTTTAGAAAAGTATCTTTCTTATTCTATTTTTAATAACTTATTTAAATATTCTACAAACATAGAAGTATATTATTATCAACAATTTGCACATGATATATACCATATATCTTCACAATCTATAACTCCTAAAATTGTTAGAGAACATCTAAAAAATGGAATAATAACTCTAGGTGATAGCCCTGTCTTTCATACTTTATACTTATCTAATATATTGTATATTTCTTTATTTGAAATAGCCACAAATAAGAATATAAAAATTAAAATTTGTAAAAACTGTGGTAAATATTTTATTCCACTTAAAAATAACGAAAAATATTGTGATATTGTATATTGTAAAGATGAAGTAACTTGTAAAAAGATTGGTGCTAATAACTCTTATTCTAAAAAAAGAAATACTATTGAATGGATTAGAATTTATAGAAATAATTATCAAAGAAGATTAATGCAAGTTAAAAGATCTAATAATGAACAAGTAAAAATAGATTTTGAGAATTGGAAAAAACTTGCTAAAGAAAAAATCAAAGAATTTAATAATAAACTAATTTCGGAAGAAAAATTAATTGAATGGATAGAAAAAAAATAAATCGAAATAAAGATAGAGAATTTCTCTATCTTATTTCTTTTTTGAACTAAAATACTTTTCTTTAATACCTGGACATAAATTCAACAATTTTTCAACATCTTCTCTTCCCACAAAATGTAGTGTAAATGGAATAAATTTGCTCCTTCTATTGTCAAATTCACAAATACTATTCCACCAATCATAAAATGATGATGTGATATTTCTATTAGTAAAAATAATATAATGACTTGGTTTATGTTGTACTACTTTAATTATTTCATCCCAGATTTCTACTCGTGACAAATTTTTGTTTATGTCTTCGGAGTATTTACACTGCATTATCCACATTTCATCAGGCAAATCCAAGAAATCAATATTAACTTTATCAATTGCAGGCCATTTCCAAACATAATCTCTTCCAGCATCTCCTCCTCCTCTTGGATGGAAAGATCCTTCTTTAGTCATTTTTATTTCATTTATTAACTCTGAACATAAATTTTCAAATGCTTTATCTTTTGCTATTTCTTCGCCAGTTAATTTAGTGTTAATATTTTTCCAATCTATATAATTTATTTCTTGTGTTTCTAATTCCTCATATTCTTCTTTTGAAATTTCTTCTATCCTAGACTTAATATTTTGTTCATCATCTATAATCCATACTTCATCACCATCAATTTTTTCATCCATCACTACATAATTTTTTAAAGCAATATAAGTATTATTACGATGGTTATACATAGTTAACTTACAATTAATTAAAGATTCCTTTACACCTTTTATAAGTAGCTTTACCCTTTTACGATTAATTGGTGTATCTGTTAAAATTCCCATATTTTGATTATCTTCTATTTCTATACAACATGTATATCTTCCTTTATATGTTCCATCACTCGTATAGACTATACAATTCGCTCCATTTAATCTATTCATTATTACTTCTATCCTCTTTATATATATAATCATCTGGGAATATTTTTAAAATCCAATTTTGTAAATCTTTTATTAAATTATTTCTTTTTAAGTCACTGTATGAAAATATAATATTTATTACTCTTTTATAAAAATTTAGGAATCTTTCTTGTATAAATTGATCATTTGGTAATTCTTCGCTAAAAAACTCTATATAATCTTCTATAAGCCAAAATCTTAAGTCTAAGTAGCTAATAGTATATCTAAAAATATTTGTTCCAGCAATTAAAATAGCCATATCTCTTGATAACTTATATACATCATTTTCATTTAATAATTTTTTATTTGATTTTATCAACAATTCAATATCAAGTGTATTTTCATTTATTATTTTATTAAATTCATTAATAGCTTCAATTATTAATTTTACATTTTTTCCGTATCCAGTAAAAATATTATTCATCCATTCATTGCTTACTAATGGTATATCAAATATCCCTTCTCTAGTTAAGTATTTTACTAATTTATTATTATTACTATTCTCTATAATAAGCAATTGATTTCCTAATTTATATCTTTTACTTTTGTCTCTTGCAGTATAAAAATATATCAGATTAACTATATCATTAATTTTCTTAAATGCTATATTACATATAAATTCACTATCACTCTTATAAGCTTCTATTTTCTCCACTTTAACATATACGTCATTTTCTTGAATTTTATCTAGCTTAAAAAAATCTTTTTCAAATTTCGTACATTCAGTTTGCAAATATTTATCTATATTTATTTTTAATTCTTTCCCTTTTATAAATGTTAAATTAGAGACGTTCATTACATTTTGCTGTTGTAAATCAACATTTTCTATTTTTATAAAAACATTATATATTTCTTTTTTTATGATTTTTGTTTTAATATATTCTATTGTTTCATTTTCTACTTCTTTTATCTTACAGTTATCTATATTTTGAATCCTATCCTCAGACAAAGAATCTACTATATATTCCACTGTACAATATGAAAAAAATATATTTAAGTCATTTTTTATCCAATTTGCATTTATCTTTGTTTTTTCATCAAGATATTTAAACGCTATCTTATTATATTTTTCTTGAAGTTTTTCATATTTTTCTTTAGTTGCCTCATACCCATCTTCAATTTTTATTAAATTTATATATTCATTTCTTAACTTATTGTACTCTATATCTTTTTGTATTGCATTTTTAAATTTAACTACTAATTCATTTCCAGCATTAACAGTTTTACCATTTCTTATCCAATCTAAAAACTCTTCTTCTATATGTTTAAAAATCTCATTTTTCATTTCATCAAATTTTTTTATAGTAAAAAAGAATTTTTTATTATATTCATCTATATATTTTTCCGTATAAAATCTTTTTATTTGCTTTATACTATTTTTAATGAAATTTTCTGAACATTTCGTTTTATTAATTTCTCTTAATAAGTTATTTCTTATTCTATAAAGTAAAAAATATGTTGGTCGATTTATATATATTTTTTTGATTGCTTCTCTATCTTTAAACAATTTTTTTACTTTAATATCAAAGTCCTCTAAATATTTTTCATCTTTATATTTATTAATAAATGTCTTAAAATTTTCCTCAATTTTTTCTCCCTTTACATTTTTTTCTTTATCAAAATCTAAAAAATCTACATATTCTACCATTTCTTCCCTTAAATAATATTCATAAAGTGTTATTAACAACATTTTACTTTCTATTTGATCCAAATTTAAAATATTTTCTTTTTCTTCCATCACTATATTTAATCTTCTAATTCTTTCTTTTATTAAATCTCCAGCCAATGCCTCTCTTAATTCTTTAAAATTATTAAGTTCAAGATCAATTTTTTTTTCTTCATCTATATTTGGATATGCATTATATAATAGTGATAATTCTATTCTTTTCATTAGATTATCTATTCCATCCAGAAGATAACACTGTATCTTTTCATTCAACAAATATCTTTCTGATATTGAAGTATATGTGTGTTTAAACATTTATGTCCCCCTTTTCTATTACTCTTATTCTTATAACAATTCGAATTATATCAAATATCTTTGACTTTTACAACATTACATTTTATCTAGTATTTTAATGTTTTTCATATATTATTTTATGAATTTTATTGTAATCTTTGAAAGTAGCTAAAAATAAACAAAAATAGCTGGTAATTTATCAAAAAATACTATATAATACACATAAATACTTCTCCCTTCCATAGTTATACTTGAAAGGAGGTGAAATAAGTAATGGCTGGGAGTATAGAAAAAAGAGGAAAAAACAGTTACAGGTTAACAGTATCAGAAGGATTTGACTTAAACGGAAGACCAATGATACACAGAAAAACTATTCATGGAACTAAAAAAGAAGCAGAAGTTGAACTAGCAAAATTTGTTACTGAAGTACAAAACGGTTTAGTCATAGATGGTAAATCTCTTAAATTTTCTGAATTTGTTGATGTATGGAAAAGAGATTATGGTTCAAAAGAACTAGCTCCAACTACATACAAACGATATTGTAGAATGTTAGAAACAAGAATTTTACCATACTTCGGACATTTCTATATAAACAAAATTAGACCAACTGACATTATGAAATTCTATGACTTACTTGAAAAAGATACTCAATTAGTTAGAAAAAAAGGTAACAATGGTTCAAAAACTAAAAAGCCTTTATCTGGTAAAACTATTTTAGAACATCACAGATTATTAAGAGCAATGCTTCATAGAGCAGTTTACTGGCAATTAATTGTAAGTAATCCTGCTGAA
>CALXME010000050.1 GCA_944389395.1 uncultured Clostridia bacterium
TGGTGAGCTATCCGCGACTCGAACGCGGGACAACTTGATTAAAAGTCAAGTGCTCTACCACCTGAGCTAATAGCCCACATACTTGTGATACTCACAACGCTTTTATATCTTACTATATTTTTATGTGATTGTCAATACATTTGTGAAATTTTTTTGTCTTTTTTGTGAATTTTTTCTTTAATAGGGCTATTTTTTATCTTTTTTTAATAGCCCTATTCATTTTTGTTATGCATTTAGTTTTTCTACAACTTCTTCTACATCTATTCCATGTACGTCACAAGCTTCTTCTAAAGTTTCCATTTGAGATGCTGGACATCCTAAACAATGCATTCCTACTTCTAATAAAATTTCTGCTTTTTCAGGAGCCTTTTCTAATATTTCTCCTATTTTAGTATTTTTATCAAATTTCATTGTTTCCTCCTTGTATAATATATTTTTTATTTTTAGTTTCAATTTTTATTAAAATTTAGCTAAATAATAAATTTTATAAAATTTTATCACAAATTTTGTAAAAAGTATAGACAAAATCTAAAAAATATTATATGATGGTAAAAATTGTAAGGCGGTGATATTATTTCAGATTTACTTAATTATTTTTTTCTTACTTTTATTATTCAACTTTTAATATCTTTCTATTCTATTTACACTTATTTTTATTCAAAATTTTTTCATCATTTACAAGGTTCCAAATTAGCACTTAAAAAAAATAACTTTTAATAGAAAGGAGTTTTTTATATTTTTAAATTCATAAAACATTTTTTATTTTCAATAATATTTCTTTTAATCTCTAGTTATTTATCTATTTTATTTTTTTCTCCTATTTTTACCGCAGAAGAAGTAATTATTCCTTACGGATTAGAACCATTTGACATCTGCGTTCAAAATCCAAAATTGTGGTATTATATAAAAATTATATATATTATTACTTTTTTTATTTCCAATTTAGTTATTAGTCATTTTATTTATGTGCATTTTTTTCAAGAATTTATTTCTATTCTAAGAAACTTTAAAAATTTTTCTTTTTTCACTTCTTTTAAAAATAAGAAAAGAGCTTCTTCAATAAAAGGAGCTTCTGAAGATGAACCAAAATTATTAATTGGTTCGGATGAAGTTTCTTCTTCTAATCAATATCTGTCTTGTTCTGGGTTATATCAAAATATCTTAATTACAGGGACGATTGGTTCAGGAAAAACTTCTAGTGCTATGTATCCTTTTACTAGGCAATTTATGGAATATAATTCTCATCATCCAGAGTCTAAAATAGGAATGTTAATATTAGATGTAAAAGGAAATTATCATAAGCAAGTATTATCTTATGCCAAGCAATTTGGTTTAGAAAAAGATGTTATTATTTTGGGATTACATTCTTCAGTTTTTTATAATCCATTACATAAGCCTAATTTGAAACCTCAAATTTTAGCAAATCGTTTAAAATTAATTCTTACTCTTTTTTCCGAAAATAATTCAGAAAGTTATTGGTTAGATAAAGCTGAACAAATTTTAAGTGAATGTATTAAGCTATGCCGTTTGTATAACAATGGTTATGTTACATTTACAGAATTGCATAAATTAATTACTATTCCTAATTATTACCGTGAAAAAATTTCTATTCTTCGAAATTTATTTCTTTCTTCTAAATTAAATTATCATCAAGTTTATGAATTAAATGCTTGTTTAGATTTTTTTCAAAAAGAATTTGAAGCTTTAGATAGTAGAACAAAAAGTATTTTAATTTCCGAAATGACAAGAATTACAAATGTTTTTGTTTCTGATTATGATATAATGTCTACTTTTTGTGCTCCTTTAGAAAAATTGACTTTTACAGGTTTTGACCGTGTTATTAAAGAAGGAAAAATTGTTGTTTTTAATATGAATATATCAGAATATTCTTCACTTTCTAAAATTATTGCTACTTATTTAAAATTAGATTTTCAAACTGAAATCATGTCTAATTTAGCTAATAATCATACAAAGCCGACTGTGTTTATTTGCGATGAGTATGATAAATATGCTAATAAAACAGATGGAGAATTTTTTTCTTTAAGCAGAGAAGCTAAATGTATTAACATTGTTAGTATGCAAAGTTATTCTTCTTTAAAAGCAACATTGAAAGAAGATGTTTTTGTAAAAGTTATTATTCAAAATTTAATTAATAAAATTTGGTTTAGAACAGATGATAGCTTTACAATCGAAGAGGCACAAAAACAATTAGGGAAAGAAGAAAAAGAGAAAATTTCAAGAAGTATTTCTGAAAGTGCAAAAGAAACTACTTATAGTTATATTACCAATACTTTAAATTCTGAAAATTCAAATATTTCAGAAACTTATAGTACTTATACACAAAATGATTATATTTTTGATTCAAAATTTTTTACACAAGAATTAGAAACATTCACCGCTCTTACATTTTTATCTGATGGAAATAACATTTTTAATCCTAAAAAATTAAAAATGCTTCCTTATTTTAAATTTTAACTTTTAAAGGAGGTTTTATGATTATAAAAAAATATGGTAATTATTATTCTAATTTATCTGATACTATTTTTATTCCTCAAAAAATATCTAGACTTAGAAGTTTTTTAACAAAACACCATGGTTTAAGATATAAATTATACTTTTATTTGTTTTTTACCGCTTTTTTATTTTTAATATTTTTGTCTTTCTCCAATATTTCTTATGCTTGGGGCGACCCTGAAATTGTTAATAAAATCAATTCTGCTTTTGAAAGCATTGAAGATTGGATTTTAAAAATTTCTACACCTGCAGCTGCTGTTGCTGTTGGAACTGGAGTTTTTATGAAAAAGTTTAGTTTTGGTGACGAAGAAAAAATACGTACAGGAAAAAAATTAATTAAAGGTTCTTTATTTTCTTATGGTTTTATTCTAGCAATTGATTTAATTTTATCTGCAATTAAATCTTTAATTGGCTAATCTAATTTTTTTCAAGCAAGGAGGTTTTTTTGGAAAACACATTAGAAAATACAACTGATATCGCACAAATTATTTTAGATACTATTAATACTTTATTAGGAAATCTTTTTAGTTCTATTGATAATAATCTTTATTCTATTTTGGATAAAATTAGTTTCGTAAGTTCTGATATTTTACATGATTCTTATTTTGAAGCTATTTTTGGTACTTCTGCTACTAATGGAATTTTATTAATTTCTAATTCTTTGTTATTTGGCTTTTTATTATATTATGCCTCTCGTTATTTATTGGCACATTTAACTTATATACAAGCTCCTAGCCCCTTTCGTTTTTTAATTAAATTAGTGCTTTGTGGAATATGTATGAATTTTTCTTTTTTTATCGTTGGTATTTTTTTAGATTTGAATTCATACATTTCCTTAGCAATACGAAATTTAGGAGAAACTTTGTGGAATAAAAATATTTGTTTTTCTGAATTAATTTTAACAATTAATAATCAAATTGCAATTGATACAAATTCTCTAGATATTTTTTCTATTGATGGTTTAATAAAAAGTATTCTTAGTGTTTCTTTATTAAATCTGGTTTTTTCTTATTCTTTTCGTTACATGATGATAAAGTTATTTGTTCTTCTTTCTCCTTTTGCTTTTCTTTCTCTATCATTGCCCTCTACCTCTTGGTTTTTTAAAGCTTGGTTTAAAAATCTTTTTTCTTTGTTATTTTTGCAAATTATTATTTCCCTAGTTTTATTACTTCTTTTTTCTACTCCATTTTCTTCTACAGATTTACTTTCTAAATTTATTTATTTAGGTGGTATTTATGTTTTAATAAAAGCAAATTCTTTTATTCGTGATTTTATTGGTGGAGTTTCCACAACTATTTCACAATCTGTGAAAAATTTTAAAATATAGAGGTGATTTTATGAAGTTTATTTTTCCTCAAAATTATGATTTTAAAAATAAATTATTTGGTTTTATTGATTATTCTACTGTCATTTTTAATGTTTTATGGGATGGATTTATTTTACTGCTATTAAATTTGATTTTTTCTTCTTTGACCATTAAAGTTTTTCTTTTTATTATTTTTTGTTTTCCTCTTTTATTGTTAAGTATTTCTGGTTTAAATGGTGAAAATTTTTTATATGTTTTTTCTTATTTCTTTCGTTTTTTAATTAGACAAAAATTATATTTTTATTCCAAAAAAAGAAATTAAATTTTTTCTTTTGAATTATTGAATTTTTTGTCTAAAAAAGATATAATTTGATTTATAAACTTAAATATGAATGGAGCGATTATAAATGAAGTTAGAGCAAAATGAAAAGCCTATATTATTCTCAGAAACTATGATACCAGATATTTTTTTTGCAGAACATTTATCACAAATACCAGGGGATTACTTAAAAATATATTTATATCTAATCTTTCTTTCTAAATATGGAAAAGATATCAAATTAAATGATTTGTCTAAAAAATTAAATATTCCTTTAAAAACAATTAATGATGGTTTTAAATATTTGGAAGAAAATGAATTAATCTTAAAAAAATCTACTGGGTATGTTATTGTAGATTTGCAAGAGGCTACTTTACATCATTTATATACTCCAAATTTAACAATGTCAAAAGAAAAAGTAGAGCAAACAGCAAAAAATAAATCTAGAGCAAAAGCAATTGAACATATTAATAATATGTATTTCCAAGGAATTATGGGACCATCTTGGTATAATGATATCGATTTATGGTTCCGCAAATATGGATTTGATGAGCAAGTTATGATTGCATTATTCGATTATTGTTACAATCGTAGTGCAATGCATCGAAATTATGTACAAACTGTTGCTGAAGCTTGGTCTTCTCATAAAGTAAAAACTTGGAATGATTTAGATAAATATTATGAGCAACAAGAATCTATGAATAAATTGAAAAAATCAATTGCTAAAAAGCTTGGAAAATATAACGGACTAACACAATATGAAGAAGCTTATATTGAAAATTGGGTTCAAAATTTCGGTTATGATATGAATATTATCGAAATTGCTTTAAAAAGAACAACTTTTAAACAAAATCCTACTTTTGAATATATTAATAATATTATTACAGATTGGCATGAACGAAATTTGAAAACTCCTGACGAAATCAATGCTTTTATTGAACAAAGGAAAAAACAAGAAAAAAATACCAAAGATTTAAAATCAACTGTTAACAAAATAAATTATGCTCAAAGGAAATATCAAGATTTAGACTTTTTATATGCTAATAAACCACAAGGAGGAGTAAATGTCTAATGAAATTTTAAATTCTTTATTAAAAGAATATGAACAAAAGAAATTAAAAGCAGAATTAGATTTAGAAAAAAAGAAAGAAGCATTGTATCAAAAACTTCCTGAATTGGAAAGAATAGAAAATGAATTAAATCATTATGCTATCCAAACAGCAAAAAATATTTTAAACAATGAAACTCGTTCTTTAGAAGATTTAAAGCAAAAAATAGAAGTGTTAAAATATAGAAAATCTTGTATTTTGCAAGAAGCAAATTTATCTTTGCATGATTTAGAACCTATTTACGAATGTCCTATTTGTAAAGATACAGGATATGTGATGGAAAAATCTCACAAAACATCTATGTGTAATTGTTTAAAACAAAGGTTATTAGATTATTCTTTTAATAAATCTAATATGTCAAGTTTAGATAAGGAAAATTTTAATACTTTTAATGAAAATTTATTTTCTGATGAAGTAGATGTTGCAAAATATCATTTTAATATATCTCCTAGAGAAAATATCAAAAACATCAAACAAAAATGCATACAATTTGTGAATGAATTTGATAATCCTGAATGTAAAAATCTGTTATTTTCTGGTAATACTGGTTTACGGTAAGACTTTTATGTCAAATTGCATTGCACAAGAATTGTTGAAAAAAGGAAAAACAGTTCTTTATCAAACAGCTCCTGTATTGCTTGAAAGCGTAATAGATTATAAAATGAACAAACAGAAAAATTATAATGATAATATTTATAAATCTGTTTTAAGTGTTGATTTATTAATTATTGATGATTTAGGAACAGAAAGTTTAAATAGTATGAAATTAAGTGAATTATTCACTATTTTAAATACAAGAATTTTAAATTTGAATAATAGAATTACCAAAACTATTATTTCTACTAATTTGAGCATTAGAGATATTTTTTCTACATATGAAGAAAGAATTGGTTCAAGAATTGCTGGATATTATGATATTTATTATTTTTTCGGTGATGATTTAAGATTTAAAAATAGATAATTAGATATAAAAAAATGGATTCCTTTATTTATGTACTGAACCCAAAAAATTGGACATTTTTTGATTAGGTACTAGGCAGCTTGGGAATGAATTCTGTATTGTACA
>CALXME010000051.1 GCA_944389395.1 uncultured Clostridia bacterium
GTTGGCATTGGTTCCAGGTATGGATGCCAAATTTTTAACAAAAATTTGGCATCCATACCTGGAACCAATGCCAACCCCAACCTGGAACCAATGCCAACCTCAACCTTCCAAATTTATTCCCATTCAATAGTTGCAGGTGGTTTAGAAGTAATATCATACACAACACGATTAACATGTTTTACTTCATTAACAATTCTCGAAGATACTTTTTCCAAAATTTCATAAGGTATTTTGCTCCAAACTCCAGTCATAAAATCAGTTGTTTCAACAGCCCTTAATGCAACAGTATAATCATAAGTTCGTTCATCTCCCATAACTCCCACAGATTTTAGATTAGTTAATACTGCAAAATACTGATTAATACTTTTATGCAATCCGGCATTTGCAATTTCTTCTCTAAAAATACTATCTGCTTCTTTTAGGATGGTTAGTTTATCGTCTGTAATATCTCCAATAATTCTAATTGCTAATCCTGGTCCTGGGAAAGGTTGTCTAAATACCAAGTTTTCAGGAATTCCTAGTTCTAAACCGGTTTGGCGAACTTCGTCTTTAAATAAATCTCTTAAAGGTTCTACTATTTCTTTAAAATCTACATAGTCAGGTAATCCACCTACATTATGATGACTTTTAATAACGGAGCTTTTTCCAAGCCCACTTTCAATAACATCTGGATAAATAGTTCCTTGTACTAAAAAGTCAATAGTTCCTATTTTTTTTGCTTCTTCTTCAAAAACTCTAATAAATTCTTCTCCAATAATTTTTCTTTTCTTTTCAGGGTCTGTAATTCCAGCAAGTTTGCCCAAAAATCTATCTTTAGCATTTACTCTAATTAAATTAATATCAAATTGCTCTCTGAAGATTTGCTCTACTTCATCTCCTTCATTTTTACGCAAAAGACCATGGTCTACAAAGATACAGGTTAAATTTTTCCCAATTGCTTTAGATAATAATACAGCAGCAACAGATGAGTCAACACCACCTGACAAAGCACATAAAGCTTTTTTGTTTCCAATTTTTTCTTTCAAGGTTTTGATACTATCTTCTACAAAAGAAGAAATTTGCCAATCACCAGAACAATGACAGATATGAAATAAAAAGTTCTTTATTACTTGTGTCCCATTAACTGATAGATTAACTTCAGGGTGAAATTGAATTCCGTATAAATTTTTTTCTTCATTTTCCATTGCAGCATTCGGACAATGTTCTGTAGAAGCAATTGTTTGAAAACCGTTTGGAATCTCTGAAACAAAATCAGTATGACTCATTAAAAAAGCATTTGTATTTTCAAATCCTTGGAATAGGGAAGAGGTATTATCAATATTTACTTTGGTTGCACCATATTCTCTTGTGTTTGCTTTGGATACATTACCTCCTAATGTATGTGTCATCAATTGCATACCATAGCATATTCCTAAGATTGGAATTCCTAAATCAAATATTCCTTTTGCACATTTAGGAGAGCTCTCACCATATACACTTGCTGGTCCACCAGTAAATATTATTCCTTTTGGATTTTTTTCTTTTATTTTTTCGATAGATATGTTGTAAGGTACAACTTCAGAATATACATTACATTCTCTTACTCTTCTTGCGATTAATTGATTATATTGACCACCAAAGTCTAAGATTAAGATTAATTCATTTTTCATTTTTTACCTCCGTTTTTAACGTTAGTAAAATTTTATCATATTTAGAAAGTAAAGTAAATACAGAAAATTGACAAAGTGGAATTTATTTTGTATAGTTATTTTACGAATGAATATATAAGAAGGGAGACTTACTAAAAATGAAAAATTTAGTGGATTTACATACACATTCTACAAAATCAGATGGAACATATACACCAAATCAATTATTACAGGAAGCAGAAAACAAAGGAATAGAAATATTATCTATTACAGACCATGAAACAGTAGATGCCTATTATGAGATAGATAAGAAAAATTTTAGTGGAGTTATCATTCCAGGAATTGAATTACGTACTAGTTGTTTTGGTATAGCAATTGAATTACTAGGATATGGTTTCGATGTGGATATTATGAAAAGACTTTTAAAACAGTATCATTATAAAAGTAATGCAGAATTAGATAAATATATGATTTTTTTAGCTGATAAACAATATAAAGAAATAGGTGTTACATTAAGTCCCTCTTTTATAGAAGATTTTAATCCAGATATACATCCAAGACTTTCGAAATACATACATTCTTCTATAATGAAATATCCCGAAAATAAAAAATATTTAGAAAGTTTGCCAGAAGGGAAAAGTTTTTTTAGGTATTGTATGACGAATCCAGATAGTCCACTTTTTCTTGATTTATCATCTGCTTTTCCTAGTATAAAAGAATTAATAAATACTATTAAATTTGCTGGAGGGTTGGTATCTATTCCTCATATATTTGAATATAAAGATAATTCGCAAAAAATTTTACAACATTTATTAGAAAATTATGAGATAGATATGATAGAATGTTATTATTCTTCTTTTACACAAGAACAAACAGATTATCTCTTAGGTATTTGTAAGAAATATAATAAATATGTTTCAGGAGGTAGTGATTTTCACGGAGCAATTAGACCACAGGTGGAATTAGGATTAGGAACAAATTGTAATTTACAAATTCCAATAGAAACTATTAAAGAATGGGTACATGAAAAATACCTATAATTTTTTATAGGTATTTTTCTATGACAGAAGTATTAAATAAAAATAATTGTTGTCTGTCTTTTAATAGTTCTATCATTTCATTTTTTAAATTATTATTAGGAGTTTCTTGATATTGTTTTGTTTTGATATTTAGTTCCTTTGATAAATTAAGTTTAGCAATATCAATTAAACAAGTATAATCTTTGTCATTTCTATTCATATAATCACTCTCTTTCATCTAAAGTAAGATATTGTTGATATAAGTTTTCTAAAGTTTGCAATTTGTCAGTTTCGTTATATCTTTGAAGTATATTTTTAATATAGTCATATTTTCTTTCAAAATTTTTTATAGTTTCTTTCATGGAAATTCTTTGACCTCTTTCAAATGCTTCTATTGGTGTTTCAGCTATATGTGTTTTCTTTTCATAAATTTTATCTGGTAGTTTGGATCTGTCAGGATTTCTTGTATATATTTCAATATTATCATAAATCCCTAATGCATCCATTTTTTGAATGTTCTTTCTCATATTTACTTTAGCATTTGGATTAATACGTGTATTTCTCCTACAAAAGCCATCTTTTTCTAAATAAGTACAATATCGATATAACATAGATATATTTCCTTCTAATTCAGGTACAGAGAGAACTGCAACCTCAGATGTATATCCAGCATTGTTAAATTCTTCTGTATAATGTAGAAATGCCTCTACATCTTGTAGAGCAGATTCTATAATAACATTATAACCTTTTTCTCTAGAAGTACTGACTAGAGATTTGATCATTTTGGCAATATAGGGATTTAAAATTAAAAACTCAGTTCTATCATTGTAGGTAGATGTAATTTCTTGATATGCTGGTTGAGGGTATTTAGTTCTTAGTTCATCTTGATCAATGATAATAGCATTCCCATTTAATTCTTGGTACTTTTTTGCCACCAAATCAGATTTTCCTGCTCCAGCTTGTCCTCCTACAATGATAAATTTTGGATTTTCAGACTTTTTAGCTAATAAGGCTAGTTCATTAAAAATTTCTTGAGCATTTTTAGTAAATGCAACTTCAGATAATTGATATTTTTTTCTTAGCTCTTCAATATTTATTTCCATTTTTTAACCTCTCTTATTATAAAATTTGCAGGTTGCAAAGAAAATTTTAAATTATTAATTATTTTCTTTGCAACCTTAGGAACGATTACTGCTATTCCTTGTTTTTCAGCCCTTCTAATACCTGACGGTAAAAGCTAGAGCTCCTCCTTTTCATTAAAACAGAGTCCCTTTCTGTAAACAGAATAGGGATTTTTGTGTCATTATATAAGTTTTGACCTCTTAAGTCAGAACCTAAGAAAATGACATCAATTGGGAGTCCAACATTCTCTAGACTCCATTTGTTTGCTTCGGATTTTAAGTTTGTTTCGACCATGAAAACATAGTCCACAAACTCTAAATTTTTTACAATGTTGAGCCTATCCTCTTGCGACATCTTCGTTTTTTTTCTTTTGTTTTCATATACTAACTTGTCAGAGTTTACTCCAACAATTAGGATGTCACAAAGAGACTTTACCTCTGTTAAATGGGCAAGATGTCCTTCGTGTAAGAGGTCATAGGTTCCAGGTGCGTAAGCCACTTTATATGGCTTTGGAATTTCAACAGTTGTCATTTCTGTGCCGTCAAAAACAATCTCAGATGTAAGATCTGTTTCCGAATCTACAGGAAATACGAAGTCTACACCTTTTAGTGCTTTTGCAAGCTGTGACCGGTCGGAATATGGCTTAATAGGTTTTCTACTGTATCGCATATAAAAATATGCATCAGTAGGAATACCTACTCCTACAACCTTATATTCTTTCCGTGTTTCGTCAATTTTTTTAATCAGTTCTACTGTAATGAACTCAAACGGTTCATAGATACAGCCTATTGCTGCTTTCATAATAATCGCTCCTTTCAGCATTTTGATAAATTAATTATATCATATTTTACATAATTGCGCAATCTATTTCTTTATCAATGGCTTTATCTTTGTCCATTTGATTGGATTTTCTTTTACTTCTTTAGAAATACTATCTATATTTAAATCAGAAACATTTTTAATAAAATTATCTACTAATGTCATTGACAAAATTTTTAATTCGCCATCATTTTTAAAAAATACTTCATTTCTTACTTTTTCTGGCAATTTTACATGATATTTATTTATTAAATCTTTATTTAAAAGATCATAATCATGATACATATCTTTGGAGAAGAATGGGATATATTTATTGTAAAACAAATAATCTGTTAATAAGTGCAAAAAATATCCTCTTTTGAAACTAGTTTCTAAATTATTTTCTTGTAAAAAAGCATATAGATTGGCTTCTGAACTTCCTTTCCCATAATGTGTTAATGACTTGTCTTTTACGCTATCCGGAAATATAATACCTTCTATAAATTGTATATAATCCTCTTTAGGAATTTTGTGCTTTTTTAAATATTCTTCAGCAACTGCTAAATGTATGACGTATCCTGGCATAAATAAACCTCCTTTTTTATATCATACAACATAAAAATTTTTTTTACAATAGGAATCAATCTATGAAGAATAACTTGAAATATTATTGTGTTTTTTGTATACTATAGATGGAAAAGGAGAGATGAAGATGATAGATATGCATATTCATACTAATAATTCTGATGGTACAGATTCTGTAAAAGAGTTACTTGAAAAAGCTGAAAATTTACAATTAAAATATATATCTATTACAGATCATGATACTTGTAGGAGTTATGATGAACTAAAAAATGCTAATTATACAAATCTTTTTTCTGGTACTATTGTAAAAGGAATTGAAATGAAGGTTTTTTATAATGGGGGAACAATAGAAGTATTAGGTTATAAAATTAATACTGAAATAATGTCACAATGGCTAAATGATTTTTATAAGGACAAGTCTAGGGAAGTATTACAAAAAAAGTATTTTAATCTTTTATATGGTAAGTGCAAACAAATGGGATTACTATTAGCAGATAAAGAAAATATTAATTGGAATCCTCAAAAAGATTGGGCAAGTTTTGTGATTTATACAGAAATAAAAAATCATTTAGAAAATAGAAAAAAACTTCCAGATGATTTATGGGAAAGTTTTTCTGGGTTTAATAGAAAATATTGTAATGATCCTAAACATATTTTATATATTGACAAAAGTGATGATTATCCTAGTTTGCCAGAAACTATTAATGCAATAAAAAAGGCAAATGGATTAGTTTTTATGCCACATTTATATATTTATAAATGGATAAAAAACAAAAAGCAATTTATAAATGATTTGATAAATAACTATGAAATTGATGGTATAGAATGTTATTATACAGATTTTACAGAAAAAGAGACACAATATTTGTTAAATTTATGCGATAAAAAAGGCTTATATAAAAGTGGTGGTAGTGATTATCATGGTGAAAATAAGCCACGAATTTCTTTAGCAAAAGGATATGGAAATTTAAATATTAGCGAAAAAATAATTGGAAATTGGGTATAAGAAGGACAAAAAAATGAAAGATGAATTACAACAAGATTGTACTGAACCCAAAAAATTGGACATTTTTTGATTAGGTACTAGGCAGCTTGGGAATGAATTCTGTATTGTACAGGG
>CALXME010000052.1 GCA_944389395.1 uncultured Clostridia bacterium
GCCAAATTTTTAACAAAAATTTGGCATCCATACCTGGAACCAATGCCAACCCAAACCTGGAACCAATGCCAACCCAAACCAAAACCGGAACCAGCACCAAAAAGAAAGGAGTTTTAAAATGAAATTTTTTAAAAAAAATCAAGTAATTATTTATACTATAGCTCTAATGCTAGTAGTAGCAGGATATTTAAATTATACGACGAAACAAGAAAATCCATCAGTTGAAACCAGTATGCAAGTGGAAGCTAAAGACGATACACAATTAGCAGATATTGGTGATGCAAGATTGGTAAGTAGTAATGATGTGACTAGTGAAAATGAAAATACATCTGATAATATGCTCAATAACACTAATACGGTAAATAATACAAGTAATACTACAAATGCAAATGATGTAATAAATACAAATACTGCTGAACAAACACAGGAAACAAATGCCATAACAGCAGATGATGAATATTTTGTGAAATCTAAATTAGAAAGAGATACAATGTATTCTCAAATGATTGAAACTTATGAAAAAGTTTTAAATAGCGCGAATTCTTTAGAAACGCAGAAACAATCTGCTACACAAGAAATTACAAAAATTAATGAAACTAAGAATAGTATAATGATTTGTGAAAATTTGATTCAGACAAAAGGTTTTACAAATAATATTGTTTTTGTTAATGGAGAAAGTATTAGTGTTATTATAGGTGTAAAAGAATTAAAAACAGAGGAAATTGCACAGATTCAAAATATTATTTCTAGAGAAATGAATGCAGAAATTGATAATATTCATATTGCAACAAAATAATTCCACATTTTAAAATTATGTAAAAAGGAAATATGGCTTTAGATTTGGAAGTAAATCTAGGGCTTATTTTTTAGAAATTTGTCTAAATAATGGAAAAAGAATAAGTAAACAAAGTTCCTAAAGTATTTTACTTAATGACTTATAATTTTAAAAATATTATACCAGTAAAACATTTTCATTTCAACAATTTTGAAGAAATTTAAAAATAATTTTTTTAGAAAAATAGCCAATAAAGTTATTATGGCAAAAGTTCTTTAAAAGACTGATATCAAAGCATTTAAAAATATTTGATAACAACCATTAAGTAAAATACTTAATGGTAAGAACGAAAGAAGGTAAAAGTATGAATTTTAAAGGAAAAATGCGTGAAAAATCTGGAATAACATTAATTACTTTGGCAGTAACAATTATTATTTTATTAATTTTAGCAGGAATAACAATTGCAACTATTACAAGCGACAATGGAATAATAAAAAATGCAAATGACGCAAAAGAACAAACCGAAATAGCAGAAGAAAAAGAAATAGTAGATAGAGCAACTATACAAGCTATGGGAAATAATAAAAGAGGAAATTTAGTTCAAGATGAACTACAAGAACAACTAGATAAAATAACTGACAGTGGAAAAACAGAAGTATCAGATAATGGAGAAGAATTTGAAATTGTTTTTGTGGATAGTAATAGATATTATAATGTAGATAAAGATGGAAATATCATAGAAGAAGGAAAAGTAGTGATAGATAAATCACCGGGAGATATAACAAAAGATGAAAATGGAAACAATATAGAAGAAGGACAACCATATGAGATTTGGTGTATAGAAGACTTGGTAGCATTTTCAAACATGGTAAATGGAAATGGAATAATACTAGAAAATGGTAAAGCAGTAGAAATTAATAAAGCAACAAATTTTGCTTATAAAACTATTGAATTAAAAAGAAATCTAGATTTTAAATCAAAACATTCATATACAGATAGTGAAAGAACAGATTTTGGAGATATAAATGGAAATGAAGAAGATGAAAACACTTTAATGAATGAAATGACAACAGGAACAGGATTTATGCCAATAGGAATAAGAAATGCCTTTAGCGGACAATTTAATGACTTTAGTGGAGAATTTAATGGAAATCAAAAAAAGATAGAAAACTTATATATAAATTTTGAAAATGATACAGAAATAGATAGTGTATATAAGATGGGTAGAGCAATAGGGTTATTTGCAAGAGGTAATCAAAATATGACAGTTATAAAGAATCTAGAAATTTCAGGAAAAATGATAGGTAAAGGACTTATAGGTGGAATAATTGGTGAAAGAGCAAAAACAATAGAAAATTGCATAAATAATGCTGATATTACAGGATTTAATATGGTTGGAGGAATAGCGGGGTATAATATAGGTGAAATTAATAATTGTGAAAACCATGGGAAAATAACAATAACAGGAAAAGTTTTTGCTTATGGTGGAGCTGGCGGAATAGTCGGAAACACTGGAGATCAAGGTATAATAAATAAATGTTTGAATACTGGAATTCTAGTAGGAAATATAACTGGAGGAATAATTGGTGTTGCCCCAGATAATTGTGTAATAAATAATTGTATAAATAAAGGGAAATGTTCTTCTGGAATATGTGATTTATCTAGCTCTAGTACTGTGATAATTATGAATTGCTATAATTTAGGAGAATGTCAAAATTCTGGGATTTTTGGAAATTTGGAAGGTAGCGATAATAATAATAATAATACTTTAAATATTTATAATTCATATAATTTAGGTAAAACATCTAAGGCAGGAATTATAAACATTATTGGAAGTGTTGCAAGGACTATGATAGTTAATATAGAAAATGTATATAATTCAGGAGAGTGTACATCTGCTATAATAAATTCTATATTAAGCCAACAAAAAGCAAAGATAACTATAAAAAATGTATATTACAATAGTGACTTTTCGCAAAAAGCAGGAGCAATTGAAGAAGGAATACAAGGATTAAAAACAAATGAAATAAAAAATAACGATTCATTTGTTAATATACTTAATAATAATAGAAAAGAAAATCAAGATTGGAAAAAATGGATAATAGGAAAAGATGGATACCCAACATTTGAATAATATAACCACAATTATTTTTAGTAATAGAAATTTTCTAAATAATATAAAAATATTTAAGACAAAAAAATTATAAAATCCTTTTAAAAAACTGTTGTAAAAATTTAAAATATTGATATAATAAGGAATGAAAAAGATGTTTTAAAAGGAGGACATGATTATGTTAAAAAAGGTAGCAATATTAGCAAATGGAGGAGATGTATCAGGATTTAATGCAGTAATAAGAGCAATTGTAAAAACAGCAGAAAATCATAATATTGAATGTTATGGATATATAGATGGATATAATGGACTATTAAAAAATGATTATGTTTTACTATCAACAGCAGGAAATGGAGATGCTAAAGGAATTTTAGCAAAAGGTGGTTCTATTATAGGTTCTTCTACAAATAGCAATGTATTTAATTACAAAATAAAAAACGAAGATGGAACTATAGAATATAAAGATTTATCAGATGTATGTATTCAAAATATAAAAGAAGCAGGATTTGATTGTATTTTTACATTAGGTGGAGATGGAACACAAAAATCAGCTAGAGATTTTGCAACAAAAGGAGTAAATGTAATAGGAGTTCCAAAAACAATTGATAATGATGTTGCTTGTACAGAAATCACATTTGGATATAATACGGCTGTATCTGTTGCAATGGAAGCAATTGATAGACTTCATACAACAGGGGAAACGCATCATAGAATTATGGTCTTAGAGGTAATGGGAAGATATGCTGGATGGATTGCATTAGAATCAGCAATTGCTGGTGGAGCAGATGTAGCACTAATTCCAGAAATTCCTTATGATATTAATAAAGTAGCAACAAAAATTGAGAACAGAAAGAAAAGAGGAAAAGAATTCAGTATTGTTGTAGTTGCAGAAGGTGCAAAACCTATTAATGGAGATATCACTATTATGGGAAAAAGAGATAATGGTGCAGGTGTTGATAATACTAAACTGGGTGGAGTTGGACAAGTTGTTGCAAAACAATTAGAGGAATTAACTGGATTAGAAGCTAGAAATACAACATTAGGATATATGCAAAGAGGAGGTAGCCCAACAGCTTTTGATAGAGTATTATCTACAAAATATGGAGTAAAAGCAATGCAACTTGCATTAGAAGGAAAATTTGGTACATTAGCTGTTATAAAAAATGGAAAACTAGATTATGCATTATTAGAAGATGTTGTGGGTAACAACAAACAAATTGGTGCAGTATCTGGAAATACAGAAGAAAGTAATATTAGAAAAGTTACAATGGATAATGATTTGATAATTACAGCTAGAAATATTGGAATTAATTTAGGAGATTAATAAAATTTATATATAGATAAAACACCCCTTTAAAATAAGGGGTGTTTCTGTATGTAAGAGTTTAATCCATAGAATAAATTTCACCTAAAGGCAATTCTTCATTTAATCTTCTAATAGCTTCTGCAAAATTTTTAGCAATAGACAAAACTTTAATTTTATCAATTTGTTTTTCTTTTGGTAATGGAATTGTATTTGTAATAACAAGTTCCTCCAAAGCTGAATTTTGAATTCTTTCAATAGCTGGACCAGATAAAATACCATGTGTACAGCCAGCATAAATTTTTTTAGCATGATATTTTTCTAAAATATTAACAGTTTCGATTAAAGAACCTGCCGTATCTACTTCATCATCAAAAATAATAGCATATTTATCAGTTACATTTCCAATAATAGTAGAGGCAATAGCTCTGTCATCATTTCCTTCTCTTCTTTTATCAATCATTGCAATAGGGCAACCAAAGTATTCTGAATATTTGTAGGCTTTTTTAGAACTTCCTGCATCTGTTGCTACAATAACCATTTCTTCTACAGGAATATTTTTTTCTTTAAAATATGATTGTAATAAATATTGTGCAGTTAATCTGTCACAATTAATTTTATTAAAATAACCTTGAATTGCTGGATTGTGCAAATCACAAGTAGTTACTCTAGTGGCACCAGCTGTTTCAATTAGTTGAGTAATTAATTTGGCAGTAATAGGAATTCTAGGTTGGTCTTTTTTATCAGAGCGAGAATACATAAAATATGGTAGGATGACATTAATCCTTTTGGCAGATGCTCTTTTTAAAGCATCAATTGTAATTAACATTTCCATGATTCTTTCGTTTACTGGTGGAGTAGTTGTTTGAATTAAATAAACATCTTGGTCCCTAACAGTTTCTAAAATTTGAACAAAATTATTGTCATTTTTAAATTTAAAAGATTTTATTTGTCCCATTGGCAAATTTAAAATATCACATATTTCTTCTGTAAAAGGTCTAGCAGATTCACTGCAAGAAAAAATTTTAATATTTTTCATCATTTCCTCCTATGGATAGAGTTATTTCTATCTATTTTTTACTGAAAAAATTATATGATATGAATATTTTTTCGTCAATAAAAAACACGAAAAATATTAAATTAATGTATTTTTTAATTACAAAAATTAAGGTGGGATTAAAAATAATTATGTAAAAAAAGTATTATTAAAAAATAAAAATATTATTGTAAAAAAGTTTCCTCAAAAATATAATTTTTATGTATAAAAAATACAAAAGAAGGAAGGAGAAAAACAATGCTAAAAAAAGAAAATGCAATAACATTAATAGCATTAGTAATTACAATTTTATTCTCTTATGACGAAAAAATAAAATGTAGTAATAGCAAAGGTATCCTCCTAAAAGCAATTTAGTAAATTATAAAATTTTCACATATTTAAAAGATGAATTGTAAAAAATATGTACTGAACCCAAAAAATTGGACATTTTTTGATTAGGTACTAGGCAGCTTGGGAATGAATTCTGTATTGTACAG
>CALXME010000053.1 GCA_944389395.1 uncultured Clostridia bacterium
TTGTCTATTCTCTTGTTTATATCTTTAATTTTCTTTTCTAAAATAAGAATTTCATTTTTAACATTAAACTTATCTTTAATTATTTTGTCTTTCGTATCTTTGCTATTTGATTTTGTTTTTATTTTTAACACCATTCTTTTACAATTTCTCTATTTCAACAAACTACAATTTCACACCCACTATAAAAACAAAAAATAAACAATAAAAAAAATTACTTTACTGTGTTGTTAATAGTTTGTTTAAAACCTTAAACTCATTATTATTACAAACCTTTCCAATTATTTAGTGAATTTTTTGTCCACAACTTTTAGCAATTAGTTTTGAAAAAAATATTGTAATTATATTAGTATTATAGTATAATAAATATAGAATGTCAATAACAATTTATTATTTTTTTTAGATTGTTTATTATTTTTAATAAAATTTCATTTTTAGAAGGGAGATAAACAAGTTATGGAACTACCAGAAGTAACCTTTTTTGATGATTTCTACTTTTGGTTTAATACTGAAACTAAAAAAGAATATTATGCTACACCTTTATATTTTTATAAAGCTGATTATCATTTAGATACTGAAAATAAATTACGAGATGTGTATTATAAAGAAACAGAAAAAACAGACAATGGATTAAAACACCCTGCTAGTATCTATTTTCCTTTTTATGAAAAATTAGGTCTTATGCTTTTAAGATTTTTAAATGCTGATTTATCTAACTACAAAATGGCTAACAAAACTTTCTTTTATGCTTATGGATTTGAAATATTAAAAGATTTAGATAAAAATTATAAATTTGAATTAAGCAATAATTATGGGAGTGATGAAAATTATTTAAAAGCCACCACTAAAATATTTGAAGATTTACAAGAAAATTTAATTGACTTACAACAAGAACTAATAAAAGCAGTTACATATATTTATAATTTAGATAATGATAGTAGATTGGAAAAATATACATATGCTGAACGATTTGCAGTTTATCTAATAAAAAGAATGGGAAATTTATATACATATTATAAAAATGACTTTATTATGAGAGATAGTTATTCAAGAAAATATCAAGAAATTGGAAAAAATAGCGAATACGATTTATTAGATACATTAAAAGAAAAAAATATGGTACTTTCAATGAGCGATACACATAAAAGTACAGATTTATCAAGTATTTGCTATGCTATACTTGAAGAACTTTCAAAAACACCTAACTATCCAATTAAAAAATGTCAAAATTGTGGAATGTACTTTATCCCAACTTCAAAAGTAGATGAAATTTATTGTGATTACCCAAAAGAAAACTCAAAACCTTGTAGAGATTTAGGTGCTTTTCAATCTTATACAGAAAGATTAAAACAAAATAAGGCTATGGGAGAATATAGAAGAACATATCAACAAAAATTTATGCAAGTTAGAAAAAATAAAGAAAATAAAAAACTTTCCCAAGACTTTGAAACTTGGAAAAAACAAGCTAAAGAAAAAATCAACGATATGAAAAAAGGCAAATTTACTGAAAATGAGGTTTATAATTGGATCATAAATAATAAATAAAAATTAGGACAATAAAAATTAGTTTTATAATTTCTATTGTCCATTTCTATTTACTTAATTTTTAAAATTTTATTCCATATGTTTTAAAGCATATTCACAAGCAGAAATTACAAATCCATTAAAACTATATTCTTTCTTTGTTTTGCCTTCATTCGCTTTATTTACAATACTATTAATTTTATCATTTATTTCTGTTGGAAATCTTATAGATTTATAAATATTAGCATCTGCTGACTTTTTCATTACAAACTTTTCCATTCATTATCACCTCGTTAAAATTCATTCTAGAAATTTCATTCAAATTTTTTTATTTCTATATAGACATTTTAACTAAAATATGGTATATAAAATATAACTGAAATACGGTTATGTTTTATTGCTTAAATTTATTCATATAAAAATGTAAAAAATATAGTATAATCATAAAAGAAATTGACAAAATAATATTAGATATATTTTAAAATTATGAATGAAATGAGGTAATAAAAAATGGCACAAAATATAAATAGTAGTTTAGAAGAAAAATTAAAAGAATTTATTGGAAAAAACGTAATTATAACTCAAGATGGATTTTTAAAAAATAAATATTCAATACATAAATTAAAATACTTTATGGAATATGAAATTTTGAATATTACAGATGAAGAAAGTAAAAATTATCTAAAGATAAACTTGAATCAAATATACAAAATAGAGATTAATGAAAAGGATATTAACTTATACTTAGATAATGATACAATAATTTGTCTTGGTATTTAAAAAGATAGACTATTAAGTCTACCTAAATGAAAAATTATTTTTGCAATTTCTCTAATTCTTCTTTATCTTTTTCATCTAAATTATTTAAGCTAAATTCTAATAAAGAAATTACAACTTTATTAAAAGATAAGTTTTTGAGATTAGCAAGATTTTGTATGTTTTCTACTATGTTTTCTGGTAATCTAAGAGTTTTGCTAACTCCACTATGATTTTCTGGTATTCTTAGCTTATTCATATTTGCAGCCTCCTTTGCAAGATATTTTATATTAAAAAATAATATAAATATGCACCTATTTTTACTTGCAAATGTTTTATAAGTATGATAATATAATTTCAGAAAATCAAAAGAAAAAAATGAAAGGAATGGATTTAATTATGAAGAAATTAAAAGAAGAATTAAAATATGGTAAAAAAGGTATTACTCTTATTTCTCTGGTCGTTACTATAATTGTTTTACTCATACTAGCAGGAATTACAATTAATATGCTATTTGGAGAAAACGGCTTACTTAATAGAGCAACAGATGCTACTGAAGAATATAGTAAAGCTGAAGCAAAAGAAAAAGTAGAATTACTATTAAGTGAATATGTTATAGACAAAGCAACTGGTGAAAATGATAATTTTGCAAACTTTTTGAGAAAAAATCTGCAAGTTGGTGTATCAGAAAATGATGATAATACTTATTCTTTTATGCTAGGAGAATGGCAAGTTGTAACAGACGAAAATAAAGTTATAAGTATAGAAAAGTTTAAACTCGATGTAGATAAAACCTATCCTAATGTAGCAAGTATGAGGGCAGACACTGAATTAACAGATGGACAATTAGTTCAAACAGAAAGTTATTGGGATAAACAATATGGTGGAAGCGCTTATTATGATATAGTAAGTAGCACGAGTTTAACAGTAGATGATGGCAAATGTATACAGTTAGACAATGGCTTATATGCGGAATTACATCCAATAAATGGTACAGTTACAGTAAATCAATTTGGTGCTTATGGAGATGGAGAGCATGATGATGCAGAAACAATACAATTAGCTTTAAATGCTGGATATGGAAATATTACATTTGAAAGTGAAAGATATAAGTTTGGAAAAACCATAAAATTATCTACTGATAATATATATGTAATTGGTAATAACGCAACACTTTTTTGGGATGAAAGTGTAGTAACGCCTTGGGAACAGATTGGAATAACTGGTACAAGTGAAAAACATGTTCAGAATATAAATATATTTTATTTAAATTTTGAAAACGGAGATATATCTGTAATAGAAGATCCTGGAGCGAGTATACAATTAAGAGGAAGTTATTGCGATAATATAGAGATAAGTAATTGTAAATTTAATATATATGAAATAGATGGAAATAAATCAAGACAAATTACAAATTTATGGTTTCATACAGAATGGAAAAATATAATAGTTCAAGATTGCGAATTTAAAAATTTAACTAATAGTAACGTTGGTGGAAGTATTTGGTTAAGCGATTTAACATCAAATAGTAGTTATATATCTCAGAATGCAATTATAAAAAATAACTATATAGAAAAAAGTTGCCATGATGAGACCATTGCTGTATGGAGAGGAGTAATTGAGAATGTAGAAATTGAAAACAATGAATTTTATTTACATGAAGAAAAGGTTGAAAACCCAAGTTTTATGAATTTTACATTTGGAAATGGTACAGGAAAAGTGTATAATATTAATTTTATAAATAATAAAGTAAAATCAGAGTATGCTGGAATTTCTTTTTATATTAATGGTAATAGTTCTAATGGTATATATATACAAAATAATAATTTAGAATATAATAAAGAGAATTTGAATTTTCATAGTCCATTTATAATGAATAATTCTAATACTAAAAATGTTGTTGTTAAAGCAAATAATATTAAAATTAATGAAACTTCAAATCAAAGTTTTGCATTTGGAAATATGGACATAGAAAATAATACAATTACAATAGTTAGTAATTATTTAGTTGCATTAACAGATATGTATACTGGCAATGATACCATAGAAAAATCTGGAACAGTAAAGTATATTAATAACAATATAAGTATAAAAAGTAATTTAGAATACAAGTTAATTGGTAGCTCATATGTTGTAAAAGGAAACAATTTTAATATAACTGGAAAAGTTCCTGGTGCATTAATTTCTTTTTCAGGAATGACAATTCAAGACAACATTAATATATGTAATAATAAATTTACTTTATTAGATGATAATTTATGGGAACAAAATTCGAAAAAATTTATTAGTTTTATAGAAACAAATATAAATGGATTTGATGTTAATATAAGTGATAATGAATTTGAAATAATTAATCAGACAAATATTCAAACTTTAATAAATTTACACAATGTAACTAGTAATGTATCTAATACAATTATTATGAATAATAATTACTATAATATCTTTAAGAATATAGTTTTTAGTGGAAATAGTTTAAATAATATAATAAAAGTAAATGAGAATGAAATAACAACTAATACCACTTTAAAATAATTAAAAATTAAAATTATAACTAATCTCTTAAAAATAGATTTAAGGGATTAGTTTTTTTGTATGACGGGCATGTCATAAATCTAGGGTGAAAGTTTCCAAAGGCGTATTTTTCGCAAACTCGATAACAACTTGCATAGCGTAAACCATTAATAGAACGTGAAAAGACGGAATAGCGAAATCGTGGTTCTATGAACAAGAACTTGATATAAAAGCTTATTAGACGGATAAGTTGCCAAAACACAATAAAGTTCAAAGGACAAATGTAAATCTAATGTGTAAATCAAGAGAGAAAAAGAGGAAAAAGTTATAATTTATCCTGTGAGTTTCTAAAAGTGAATAAGTAGTAACAACGAAGTATAAAAAGTTATCCGAGGTTATAGTAGACAAATTTTTTTAAACGTGCTGAACAATTTATAAGACTATGGAGGTCTTGAAATTTCTAGTAATTAGTCAGAATAAATAAGGAACAGAGGTTGAGCATAGTTCAATGGGATAGATAATTGGGATGTATTTTTTAAATTTTCTGCAGAGATACGAAAAATCATGTATACAACTAATACCATAGAAAGTTTAAATAGTACATATAAAAGAATAAATAGGAATATAAATGTATTTCCGACAGATATGTCGTTTATTAAAAGTACTTTATCTATCAACCTTAAAAGCAGAGAAGAAATGGACTAGAATGGTTGACAATTGGGATTTATGTTTATATCAATAGAATTATGTATGAGGACAGAATCTAGTTAAAAAGCCTAATAAATAATAGACCTAAGAAAAAATTTCTTAAGTTGAGTATATCGGAAAGTTTGTGTAAACTTTAAACTTCTTATGATAATTTTTTTAAATTTTGATAATTGAATTGACAA
>CALXME010000054.1 GCA_944389395.1 uncultured Clostridia bacterium
TTTTATTTATATTTTTAAAGCTTTATCATAAAATTGGCAATGGTTCCAGGTTTGAATGCCAAAAATTTGGCATTCAAACCTGGAACCATTGCCAATTTTATGATATACTATGAATATATTTTTTTAAGGATAGTGATTAAAATGTCAAATAGAAAGAAAACAAAAAATCAAATAGAAGATGAAGAGTTTATACCAAAAGCTTTTCAAAAAGGAACTCCAAAAAGAAATAAACACAAAAAAGAAAAAGGTTCTAAAAAAAGAAACATCAAAAAGATAATTCTTATAATCTTTATAGCTATAATACTTATCTCAGGAATTGCATTAGGAATTTCTGCTCATCGATGGAGAACATTAGCAAAACAAATGATTGCAAATGAAAATTCTACTGTCATAGATATAGATGGAAATGAAATTGCAAAACTAGGAAGTGAAAGAAAACAAAAGGATATTTCTTTAGCAAATATGCCAGATAACTTAAAATATGCATATGTTTCAATTGAAGATGAAAGATTTTATTCTCATATGGGAATTGATATTAAAAGAACAGGTGCAGCCATTTTGAATTATGTCATACATTTTGGTTCTTCCTCTTATGGTGGTAGTACGATTACACAGCAATTAGTAAAGAACTTAACAGGTGATTCAACAGATAGTATTACTAGAAAAGTAAAAGAATGGTGGAAGGCATGGCAATTAGAAACTTGTTTGTCAAAAGAAGAAATTTTGGAAGCTTATCTTAATATCATTTATGTAGGACCTAATATCTATGGAGTGGAAGCTGGAAGCCAGTACTATTTCAATAAGTCAGCTAAAGATTTGACCTTAGAAGAATGTGCTTTTTTAGCTGGAATTAACCATTCTCCAAACTCTTATAATCCTTTTGAAGAAAAAGATAATAAAGAAAAAATTAAAAAAAGGACCAAAATCGTATTAGACAAAATGAAGGAATTAGGATATATTAATGAAGAAGAATACAAGAATGCTACCGAACAAACAGAAAAAGGATTAATTTTTAAAAAAGGAGAAGTTCCTGCAGGAGATGGAGTGTATTCTTACCACACAGATGCATTAATTAATGAAATAACAGAAGACATTTCAGAAAAATATCACATTTCAGAAACATTTGCAATGAATTATTTAAATATGGCAGGTCTAACAATTCAAAGTACACAGGATTCTAAAATCCAGGACCAAACAGAAAAAGAGTTTGAAAAAAGTAAATATAGCATTCCTTCTAAAAATGGGGGAGATTCTTCTCAAGCAGCTATGGTAATTATGGACCATAAGACAGGTCAAGTAGTAGCATGTGTGCGGAGGACTAGGTAAGAAGAAAACAGCACGTTCTTTAAATAGAGCAACACAAAGTGTTAGACAAACTGGCTCAGCTATAAAACCTATTGCTGTTTTAGCTCCAGCTATTGATAAAAAAATCATAACTTCTGCTTCTATTTATGATGATACAGAAAAAGATTTTGAGGGAGGATATCATCCTATAGATTATAGCAAGTCTTTAGGAGAAATCACAGTAAGAAGAGCAGTAGAATCATCTCAAAATATTCCATTTGTAGAAATAATGGAAGAACTAAAACCTAAGAATGCAATTTCTTATTTAGAAAAAATGGGAGTAACATCTTTAACCAAAGAAGATAATAATCTTGCTCTTTCTTTAGGAGGTTTACAAAAAGGAATTAGCCCATTGGAAATGGCAGGGGCATATAGTACAATAGCAAATAATGGAGAATATATAGAACCTACTTTTTATTCAAAGATAATAGATAAATCTAATAATACAGTTATAGAATCTAAACAGGAAAAAAGAAGAGTGTTTTCAAAAGAGGTGGCTTGTATATTACAACAACTCCTTACACAGCCAGTAAAAGGAACAGCAGGAACAGCTACTTATTGTGCTATTTCTGGTGTAGATGTTGCTGCTAAAACGGGAACAACAGATGAAAATTATGATAGATGGTTATGTGGCTTTACTCCTTATTATACCGCTGTAACATGGTATGGATATGACCAAAATGAAACGGTAGAATATAACAAAAAAAATCCTGCAGGCCTATTATGGGCAAACATTATGTCTAGAATTCATACAGGACTACAAAGTGCCAAATTTAGCATACCAAATACTGTTACCACAGCTACTATTTGTGCCGAAACAGGGAAAAGGGCAAGAACAGGTTGCCAAAACACTTATCAAGAATACTTTTTATGGCTAACTGTACCAGGAATTTGTAATAAACATTCTGGTTCAGAAATGGGCAATAACACAAATAATATTAATAATACACCTTCAAATAATACAAATACAATCATAAAAGGAATTACAGAAGACATTGATGCCATAGACCCACAAGAAATGCTACCAAAAAATCCCTCAGATACTGAAAAAACAGAAAATGAAACAACTTCATCACGGAAATAATTCTCACAATAATACAAGCAATAATAACACAACAAATACTTCACGGAAATATTACTTCAAATAATACTATTAATAAAAATAATTCTACTTCTCGGAAACACTTCAAATAATACAGTTAATAATAACTCAAATAATATTGATAATAACATTCATAACAATAATAATGTAAATAATTCTAGCTCTACTACAAATAGTTCTTCTAATAATATAAATTCTAGTATAAATACTACTAATTAATTGTCTGATTTCTAAAAATTAATATAAAAATTTTAATTTTAATTAGTATTTTTACAACTAAACTAAAAGTTTATTTTAGTAAACTAACTGTCGGTTGAGTTTGTAAAATTCTAGTAATAAAATATAACTAGTGAAGGAGGGATTTTATATGTCAAATAAAACACTTGGAGAAGTGATTAGCTCTTTAAGAAAAGAAAAAGACATGACACAAAATGATTTAGCAAAAAAGATGAATGTTACTGACAAAGCTGTGTCAAAATGGGAAAGAAATTTATCTTGTCCTGATGTTAATTCCATTCCAAAGTTAGCAGAAATTCTAGGCATTTCTGTAGAAGAACTATTAAATGCACAAACTAAACAAGACAGTAACAAAATAAATGACATTATTAATATTATTTTAATTGGAGTTAGTCTTGCAATGGGTGTTTGTGTTACAGTTACTTCTACATTAAAACAAATTGATATGAATGATGCTATTACTATGATAGGAATAGGAACAAGTTGTTTATCTATTTATTTACTAAAGAATAAAAAAGATAATGGCTAGAATTTATAATTACTAGTTATAGATTAGTTTGAAATACAACTAATCTTTTTCCTTTTTGCATAAAATTTTGCTAATAGTAACTACTTTACGAATAAAATACTTATTTCTGTTACAGCAGAAAATGGAAATGTTAGATATTACAGAATTTTTGTAACAAATAATTAAACACAAGGAGGACAGGATGAAAGATAAAAAAATAATCATAATTCTATTATTAGTTATTATATTTATTGGAATATTAATAGCTTACTCTTCCTCTAATTCAAGTTCTAATAATTTAAGTAATAAAAATGATATTATGCAAAAAAGCAGTACACAAACTTTAAAATTTACTAGTGAAGTTAAATCTGCATCTATCGAAAAAATTCAGCCACATAAAGGAGCAAATATTATAAAATATACAAATGGAAAATATTTAGTGGCACCATATGATTGTTATATAACAGAATTAGAACTTCCAAATACTGATGAATAGTAAGTTTATAAAGGAAGTTAATTTTAATGAAAAATAAAATATTAATATTTATTATTGGTTTATTAATAGGTGCAATTATCACAGCAGGAGGATTTTTATTGTTTGGAAAACCTAAAGGAGATTTTAAGAATATGCCACAAATGGATGAAAATTTTAATCCTAGCAATATAGATTTTAATAATATTGATTTAAATAATATTAATATTCCAGAACAAGCGGAATAAAAATGTAAGAAATATAGATTTTATTAAAAAGAAAATCCAGATAGATAATGAAAATACTATTAATATGGCAGATATAGAAAATCTATCAATCAATTAGTTAGAAAATTTCAATAAATAAAACATGAAAATCGTTTTTAAGCAATTTTGATTATTTAATTGTAAAATTACTTGTTTAGAATTTAAGGTTAAATATTGATTTTAGAAAATTACCATATGTATAATAAAAAATTGAAACTACAATAAATAAAATAAATATAATAATGAAATTATAACGGCTAAAAGTTTTGAATTAGTATAAGTAGATGTTTATGGCTGTTTTATATTATGCTCCTATCTCTTGTTGCACAAAACTTTGATAATACAAACCAAAAATTATACATATAGCATCAAGAAATAATAGAATATTGAATTTTAAGTAGTCAAATGAATACTTTATAAAATATAGTACATAATAAAAAAGAATCATTCCGAAAACTTAAAAAATATTTACATTTTCGGAATATAATGTTATACTAATTATGAGGTGAAATGAAAAATATGAAATTAATAAAAAGAGACATGTATTTAGATAAACTAATTAATGTATTAGGAACACCAGATATAAAGGTATTAACAGGAATAAGAAGATCTCGGCAAGTCTAAATTACTTGAAGCTTTTAAAGAATATATATCCGATAATATTGAAAACCATAATATTATTCACATTAATTTTAATTTGCCTAAATTTGAGGAGTTAAAAGAATACCATAAATTATATGAGTACATTTCTAAAAATTATATTGAAAGTAAAAAGAATTTTATTTTAATTGATGAAGTACAAATGTGTGATGGATTTGAGAAAGCTTTAAATGGACTACATGCAGAAGAGAAATATGATATTTATATAACTGGGTCAAATGCTTTCTTATTAAGTAGTGATTTGGCAACATTATTTACTGGTAGAACATTTGAAATTGAAGTTTATCCATTTTCATTTAAGGAATATCTAAAATATTATAATTATAATGATATTCAAGAAGCGTTTGATAAATATACTCAAGAAGGTGGAATGTCAGGTTCGTA
>CALXME010000055.1 GCA_944389395.1 uncultured Clostridia bacterium
CGTCTTTAGGCGCTGGCAATGTTATAAGCCCTTTTAGGGCAAGTTCAAACCACGCGTTTTACACGTGGTTATGATTTATAAAGGATTAAAATGAAATTATTTGAAATATTGTTATATTTAAATTTGATAATAAGTGTAGTATGAGCATATTAGAAGAAAGATTGATAATGAATAAAATCTCATAACCCGAAGGTCGTAAGTTCGAGTCTTACCCCCGCAACCAGAATTTTTATTAGAGTCGCAAGAGATTGTGGACTCTTATTTTTTGCTCATTTTACATTACATAAAATGAATTGGGCACCATTTGGGCACAAATCTATATAAAAAGGTTTTTGGTAAACCTTGAATTTTCGATATTTATAAATATATTTGATTAAATTCTATTTGAAATAAAATAAAAAAGTTTCTGCTTAAATTATAAAATATTAAATTGTGAAATTAATTAAAAGTATTTAAGCAGAAACTATCATGTCTTGATTTACTTCTTTATTATTATAATTTTTCATAGAATTTTTTTCCTTTCAATTTTTTGTATAAATTTATGTGATAAGCCTCTAATTGGCTTTAAAATATTTTTTTGTATCTTCCCTATAAAGAAGATTATCAAGTTTATCTGATGCCTCTCTGTCCATTCTTGCAAATGCATGGGCATAGATATTTAATGTTGTAGATGTTTGAGCATGTCCTAATCTATTACTAACAGTTCTAACATCTAATCCTTGTGCAATAAGCAAAGTTGCATGTGTATGGCGTAAGCCATGAAATGTAATATGTGGCAAGTTTTTATCTTCTAGGAACTGCCTAAACCATTTTGTAATTGTATCTGGATGCATAGGAGAACCATCCCATTGTACAAATAAACGATTAGTATTAATCCATTTGTCTCCTAATTTTAATCTTTTTTCTGATTGTTTTCTTTTGTAATCTTTTAATAATTTAGTAATTGAATTAGGGATACTAATTACCCTGTTTGATGTTTCTGTTTTGGGATCTTTTGTATAAATTCCAATAGAAGAAACATATTGACTAGCTTGTCTTACTGTAATTGAAGAATTTTTTAAATCTACATCTTGCCATTCTAAACCTAAAACTTCTCCACGTCTTAATCCAGTAAAAATTGTTAAAAGGATAATGACTCGAAATTTTAATTCTTCACCTTCTAATGCCTTAATTAATGCAATTGTTTGTACATCATCATAGAAATTAATACTTGGCTTTTTAGCTTTAGGTGGTCTTACCCTTGATGCAGGATTATATGGAATCATTTGCCAATATACTGCTTGTTGTAACATAGAATGTAATAATCTGTGATGTTCTAGTACTGTTTTTGAAGATAACTTATGTTTAATATTTTTTCTAATATAAGTTGCTTCACTTAATTCTTGGTATAAATACATTAATTGCATTGGTTGAATTTTGTCTAAATACATGTTGCCGAGATAGGGGAGAATTCTTGATCTTAACATACTTTTATATCTTTCATAGGTTTTAGGAGATAAATTTGGAATAGCATAATTGTTAATCCAAAAATCAGCATAATCTCTAAAACGCATCTTTTTTGCAGATAAGGCTTGTCCTGTTTCTATTTCAGATATAAACAATGCTAATTCTTTTCTAGCTTCATTTTTATTTTTTTCTTGAACTGTCTTTTTATAGATAATTCTTTTTCCTTCTCCTGTATATCCACCAGAAACTCTTAATCTATAAGAATTCTCTCCACGTTTTTCGATATTTCCTACCACACCTTCATCACCTCCTTTCATGTGGTAGGGAATAGATATAAATTAAATATAATTAAAAACTTCTTCAAGATAAATTATTTTATTCTTATTTTAATTTTCTAAATTCTTTATTTAATTCTTTTTCTTCCTCTAAATTTCTTTTCTTTTCATCAACATATTCTAAATAGATTTTATCATTAAAAGCTCCTTTTTTTTCTGATTTAGCTTTCATAACTTTATATACTTCATCCATTTTGTAACCTTTTAATTTCATTATAGCATTTATAACTTCCAATAAATCGCCTAATTCTTCAATGCTATTTTCTTCAATAAATTCATTTGCTTCTTCTAGAAGTTTTTTGTTTAATTCAGATAAATATTCCTTATCATCAAGAATTCTATATTTACTTTTTCTACCTGGTTCACTATCTATGTTTTCAGGAATTTTATCTCTAACGAGCTTATTATATGTATATCTAAATCCATTACTAATTAAAGATATTTTTATTCCAACAACACCATATTGTTTTTCTTCATCAGGGCTATAATATTGGTACATTGAGGATGTTTTCCTCTTTATTTCATCATCATCATCGAATAACTTTTTAAATAAGTCTTCAAATGTGCTATCTCTATATAAATCTAATACATTTACAAGGATAGTTTCTTGTAAATCAGGTAATTTAGAAAATTCAATTTGATCACCTATTTTTATTTTACTTCTTTTTTCATCATACAATCTAAATTCTATTGTTTTAGTTCCATTTTTAATTCTTTCAAATGGACTTTCTTTTAATTTCATTTTATGTATCATATTTACCATCTTCTTTCAATTTATTTTTTTATCCATAAATACATGCCAGTAATTTTATCTGGATTATATTTAAAACCAGCTTTTTCATAAAAAGTTTCATTACCAGCAGTAGGAGTAAGTTCTATTTGCATTTTTTCTCCTTCAGCTACATTATTTTCAATTAATCTTTTTAATTCTTTTGTGATTTTTATCCCAATACCATGTCCTTGAAATTCAGGTTTTACGCAAATGTCTGTTAAAATACAAACAATGCTATAATCACCAACAACTCTACCTATGCCAGCTAGTTTTCCATCAACAGTTGCTTTTACCATATACATAGTATTTTTTAAAGCTTTTTCAACTTGTAACTTAGAATATGTCTTCCAACCAACAGATTTTACCATTTCTAAAAATTCATTAGTAGAAAAAGAGTAATCTAAATGTATATTCATATGACACCTCCTATAAAATAAATCTATTATCATTTTCTATAATATTTAAAGTTTCATCAATTGATAGATTTGATGTATCTAATATATTTTTTGAATTATAATTTATATTTTTAAAATTATTTAATAATGTAATACAACGTTCTTTCATTTGACAATCTTCAGGGCGTTCTTTATCTCTCAAAAGTAAAGTTGATTCATCTACTAATAAAACAATAAATTTTATAGTATAATTTTTAAATTCATTTTTTAATAATTTTAAATTTTCTGGTGTAATTATATAATTAAATACTACATCAAACCCATCATCTAAATAGATTCTAATTGTATTTATACATACTTTCCAAAAAGTTTGTAAATGGTTTCCATCTTTCCAAGCTGGAATATATCCGCCAATAACTTGATGATAAATTTCATCACCTTCAATTAAAGATGATTTATTAAGTTTTTGTGCTAATATTTTTGATACAGTAGTTTTACCAACTCCAGCCGGACCTGTAATTACATATAAATTAGGCATTTTTAAACCTCCAGATAATTTATTTTTTACATTTATGCTTACTGTCAGGCAAATAAAATTTATTACACTCAAAACAGTAATTTGGAATATTACCATTTTTTATATCCAAAAACAATTCATAATACATCAAAGAAAGTAAAGATTTATAAGAAATACTTTCTACAATTTCACCTGAATCAGTTCTTACAAAACGTTTTCTAATTCCACCAGTTCTATAAGAAATTTGCTCTAAAGTTTTTTCTAACAATCTATTATCACAAGATAAGTTATAAACCAAACGGTGCATTTCTGATAAATAATCTATATAACAAGATATAGGTTCAAAATACCCTGTTATTTTATATTCTTCTAATATTGAATTAAAACTATCTTTTCCAGGAAAATCAACTGTTTTAAAGTTTAGGTCAAATTGAAATAAAGAAGGGTTATAATAATCTGTGTCAAATATTCCTAATTCAAATGGTTTAAAGATTGGAAAAGAAACATTAAACTTTTCATTTGTAGATTCATAAACTTCTCCAAAGAAACCATATTTGCATGCGAAACTATAAATAGTTTTATAAAAAGTTTCTCTATCTGTTGCATAAGAATTAATATTTAAAAACTCTAAATATATTCTTGAATTTTTTTCTTTTTCATCCAATGGATTAAAGAATATAATTTTAGAATCTTTATTAGGACCATAAACTTCTTTACCAGTAAAAGAAGAATATTTTATGGGATTTTTTATTTTTAACCATAATGGTTTTTGATTAGGTAATATATCAATATAATCTTCTAAAGTTTTAAAACTATATTCACTAACTAAAGAATTGTTTTTTCCAGTTAAATATCCAACAGGTACATTAAAAAAGTTAGATAATTTATTTAAAACTTCAAATCCTGGTGTGGAATTATTTGATTCATAATTTGCGATTATTGATCTTTTTTCTCCAATAGCATCTGCTAATGCTTGTTGTGTAATACCTTTATTTTTTCTTAACTGCTTTAATTTTTCACTAAAATTTATATTCATCATAAACACTCCAATATATTTTTATGAGAACATTATAAAACAATAATTTACATTTGTAAATAATTAAAACAAAAATATTTTAAAAATGTATTGACAAAAAACAAAAATACAAATAAAATGTTTTAAAA
>CALXME010000056.1 GCA_944389395.1 uncultured Clostridia bacterium
GATGCCAAATTTTTGTTAAAAATTTGGCATCCAAACCTGGAACCAATGCCAACCCAAACCTGGAGCCAATGCCAACCTTTTTCAATTTTATTTTTCTTCTTTTTTATTTTCTTCTCTCTTTTTATTTATTAATTTTTTCTCCATTTTTGTTGTAATTCCAATTAGTGTTAACATATATACCATTAATACCATTGGAATGGTTAACCTTCCAACAGGAATTCTTGTGATAGCTATAATACTAAATAATAAAGCTTGTGTTAAAATTAATGAACCTATTGTTTGAATTAATACTTTTCCCATTCCTAGTTTATAATATCTAACTCCCATATAAATTAAAACTATTGCAACTGCTATTACAAATGGTACTATATATGGAAGAATAATATCTCTTAATCTTGTATGTGGTATATTGGTGATTTGAATTTCTTCTGCCTTTAAATCAGTTTCATATTTTTCATTTATTTTAGTTACTAAGTTATTTTTTTGTTCTTCTGTTATTTCATTTGCTGTGATAATAACAGTGTCTTGATATATCTCTACTTTTTCTAGCATGACAGTTTGCTCTGGCAATACTTCATTTGTTATTTGTCTAATATCTGCTTCATTAAACTTTTCTCCAATATATAATTGAATACTTTGTGTTTTTTGATATTTCAAATCGAAATTTAGTCCTTTTGTAATTGTGATGGCTATTCCTGCAATAAGAATGATAATTGCTATTAATACCATTATTTTCTTGCTTTTTGTTAATTGTTTCATTTCTTTTCCCTCCTACTTATCTGCTCTTATTTTTAATAATCCATTTGTTATAATATAGTTATATACTGCAATTAGTAAAATTCCCCAGAACATTACCATTCCAAAACTACTAATTGGTGTCCAATTTATAAAACATAATACGATTACACTAATACAGATAGGTATTAATTTTAAGAAATATTCTTTATAACTTTCTTTTAGAGCTTCTTTTACTTCTGCTTTGGTTGCTTTTTGTCCTTTTTCTCTTTTTACTTTTTCTAACATTTTATTTACTAAAATATCATTTAATAGAATTACTACAAATATTCCAAATATACCTGTTAATGATAATACTACATTTGTATATCTAATAGTTAAAAGATAAACTCCAGCTAATCCTAAAGTTGAAATTGCTCCTAAAATTCCTAAGCCTTTATATTTAAAGATGAAATAAATTGCTCCTAATGCAATTACGATTGCTATTGCTATTTTTACCCATTGTAATTGTTCCTCTGTAATATCTGATAATATATATTTATTTTCTTCCATTTCATATTCAATTGGCATATTTCCATTATCTAATATATTAGCAATATTAGATGCTCTTTGTATATATCCTTGCAATGTTTCTGTATCGGTAGTACTTGAACCAATAGATAATTGTAATTTTCCTGTTCTAATTGGTTCATCAAAGCTTGTACTCATCATTTCTTCTCCATCTATTTGCATGCTAATTGTTTTTTCTTGTGTTTGTTCCTCTTCTTCTGTTGTACTTTCTTGTGATGTATTTTCATCTGAAGTTGTATTTTCTTCTACATTTTCTTCATCTACAGGAATATAAGTACTACTAATATTTTCTAATTTTTTGCTTCCTTCTTTTGTAAATTCAATATTTAGATATACACCTGTTCCATTTGTGCCATCTGAACCATATAATACATTTACAAACTTAATGTCATCATTATTCATTAATACTTCTTTTGTTTGACTATCTAATATTTCAAATTTTCCAACTGTACTGATATTACTTACAATATTATCTGATTGCTTATCTTCTGGTAATCTGATTACTATATCTCCAGTTTCTTTTTCTAATGCAATTTCATAATATGCTACACCTAAATTTTTTAATCTTTTTTCTAAAATTTCTTTAGATTTTTGATAATTTTCCGTTGTTAATATTTCTTGGCTATTTACTGGTTGTTCCTCTCTTGTATATCCTTTTTCTGTTAATTGTTCATCTGTTAATGTTTCTTCTGTTTCAACAATATTTCCTTCTGCATCTTTTATTATTTCGTTTGTTTGTTCACTTACCTTTAATCTAATGGTTCTTGCTCCTTTTAAGTCCATTGCAAGTTCATAGTCTTTTACTTGATTTTCCATTCTATTTTGCACTTGTGTATATATTCCAAAAAATGCCACCATTGTTAATAAAATAATTATTAGGATGATTGTTAATGTTTTTACCTTTTTCATTTTTTCTCTTCCCTTTCTTTTTTGTAATTTTATAATAATCTTGTCCCATTAATGACTAATTCAAACCATATTTTTAGATATTTAGCAGCATATTTGCTCATCATGGTTCTATCCATAAATATTTCAAAATAGTCTAAAACTGGACATAATTTTGTATCTATTGTTAAATTTAATATCACTTTTCTTTTCTCACTATCGATACTTAAATCTGCGTCTGTTACTGCATAATTCACTCTATCATGAATATCAAATGTGGATAAATTTGTATTGGTTACTCTATCTCGATGTACATCTGATTTATCTGCTAAAATAATTGCTGCTGAAATGTCACTAATGGCTGTACCTGTATTTTCATCATGATTTCCTATTGCCATCATAATCTCTGTTCTTTCTTCTACTGGCATTCCCATATCTTTTAAAATATTGTATGCCATAATTGCTCCACTATGGGCATGGTCTGTTCTATTGACACAGTTTCCTATGTCGTGTAAGTATCCTGCTATTTTTGCTAATTCTATAGTTCTTTCTGGATATCCCAGTGACTTTAAAATATCTCCTGCTCTTTTGGATACAATGGATATATGTCTATGGCTATGTTCTGTATAACCGTAAACTGTTTAATTGCTTTTGCGCTCCTTGAATGAGTGCTTCTACTTCTTGATTTTCTCTAACTTCTTTTAATGTTATCATGTCATTCCTCCTTTGTTTTTGTCTTTATAGATTTTATCCTAATTCTATAAAAATATCAACTATTTTATGAAAAGATATCAAAAAAGTCACACTTTTATTAGTGTGACTTTACTATAAAGTGTTACTCCCACATTCGGGAGTTTGACAGTTTGAAGAATTTAAAATTTCTGTACTCTTACTCTCCCAATAGTTTTAAAGTCAAATTTTTCTTTATTTTTTTGCGTACCTCCTGTAACTCTTTATTATCAAGTGTTTTACGTCTTTATAATTTTTATACATTTTTTTCCATTCTCTACAACCATTGCAAATACTGAAAAAAATTTTTTTTAAACGCAAAATTATGTTGAATTAGGTACGCACTTCAAAAATCGTTCTATCTTTACTCTCTCTAAGGATTACTCGCTTTAACTGTCAAAGATGGGATTTTATCCTAATTCTATAAAAATATCAACTATTTTATGAAAAGATATCAAAAAAGTCACACTTTTATTAGTGTGACTTTACTATAAAGTGTTACTCCCACATTTGCTTAAAAAGATTATTTGATTAATCAACTGTTTAATTAGTAGTATTCTCTTTTTATAATATTTTATTTTTAATATTCCTAATTATTTAATATTCCAACATATTTTATTATCAACTTAATATTGAATAAGTGGTATTGCTTACTTTTTAATTTTTGATTACACTTACAGCTGTTTAGCACTAAAAAATAATCTATAATGAAAATTAAATTATAACATAAAGAGCGAGACGAAAAGAACGTAAATCTTTTGCATAATTACCTAGACTATAACGGTTAGAAGCATAAGTATGATCTGTGCTACTTCCTCCTCTTCCAACATATGGATTATTTTCATCATAATTGTTTTTTTCCGCTACATATTCAATACAATTTCCTTCTAAATCGTATATATTGCATACTTTATCTGCTTCATTTTGTCCAGTAGTTAATGGAATTGTAGATTCTGAATGTCTGTCATAAGAGACACTTTCTACATTATATATTTGTGAAGTTCCATCTAATTTTCCATTAATAAAATTCATCATGACATCCCACTGAATCCCTGAACATAATGATGTTTTTGCACTTTCTATATTATACATCTTTTTCGCACCTTCTTTAGATTCTAATTGAGTTATATTATTTAATACATCTTTATTTTTTTTGATACTAATGAATTGTTTTCTGTTCCAGCTTCATATCTAGATATATAAAATCCGCCTATCCCCAATACTGCTTCTTTTTCAGCTTGTTCATTGCTATCACTATTATCTATAATTGGCTGTATTCCGTCTGGTAAATAGTAATTATCTCCATATGCTGTTTTTGAAATGTTTTCTTCTCTATATGTTGTATTTCTGATGTAATCTTTTTCATTTTCAACTGGTATCCAAACAAATTGATTGTATGTTTCTTGTATCTCATTTCTATTTTCCTTATATTTTATTATTATATCTATACATTCCTTTTTCTTTAATGAATTTATTAGTTTTGAAACTTGTGT
>CALXME010000057.1 GCA_944389395.1 uncultured Clostridia bacterium
TTAAAGAGTTATGATAATAATGAAACATATTTAAAAGAAATGAATAACATATTAGGAACAAATTTTACAAATACAGATAATTTTAAAGAATATATGCAAAAAGAATATAATGAAATAATAGGAAGTATTAAAATAAAAGGAGGATTTTATATAGGAAGATATGAGAGTAGTTTGAGTGGTAGTACAGAGACAGAAGTAGCAACTGAAGGAGATATCCAAAGTAAAAGAAATGTAATGCCAACAGATGCAAGTAATACTGGAACATATAGATGGTATGGATTATATGCAAAACAGCATGAATATGCAACAGTAATTAATAGTAAACATCAAACAAATATAAAATCAGCAATGATATATGGAAGTATGTATGATTCTGTAATGAATTGGGCGTTATATGGAGCTGATAAAACAGATGCAAATAAAGTAACAGCAAGTAGTACAAAACATGGACCAGAATATACAGGAGCATTAAAGGAAGATAAAATAAAGAATATCTATGATTTAGGCAATAATTTAAGAGAATGGACAGCGGAGGCTTATGGCACCGGAAATCGAGTTTTCAGAGGGCGGTTATTACAGTAATTACGCAAATAGCGAATCGCCTAGCTATCGAACCTACGACTCCCTTCCATTTTCTCTTGATAGCCATGCTGGTAGCAGAATCCTACTTTATTAGTAGAGCTGACCTCTAAAGTTGTGGGATTGGGATTACCATAAATTTAAAAAAAACACTTGAAAAATAAAAAAAATATGGTATAATACTAAAAAACAAATAAAGAAAAACAAAAGCGAGGACAAGGTAAATGATATAATAACTTAAAGAGAACCAAAGGTAGCTGTGAATTTGGAAAGTAAAAATCATTTATTATCACCTAACTGTTGCTAAACTGAAACAAAAAAGTAAGTTTAGCCGTAATCTTGCGTTAAAAGAAAATAAAGAGAGTAATTGAAAAATTACTAAAATAGGTGGTACCGCGGAAAGTAAAACTATTTCGTCCTAATTTAGATAGGATGAAATAGTTTTTTTGAATTAAATTGGCATTCAAACCTGGAACCAATGCCAAAAATTTGGCATCCAAACCTGGAACCAATGCCAAAAAAGGAGGAAATTTTATGTACAAAAAAGTAGAATTGCAAAATGGATTTGTAGGAATGGAACAAGATGTTGCAAAAGTTTGGAAAGAAAAAGACATCATCAAAAAAAGCTTTGCAGAAAATGAAGGAAAGGAATATTTTACATTTTATGATGGACCACCAACAGCAAATGGAAAACCACATGTAGGTCATATAGAAACAAGAGTTATGAAAGATATTATTCCAAGATATAAAGTAATGAAAGGATATCGTGTTATTCGTAAAGCTGGATGGGATACGCATGGGCTTCCAGTAGAACTTGAAATAGAGAAAAAATTAGGTATTTCTGGAAAAGAACAAATTGAAGAATATGGAGTAGAAAAATTCGTAAAACAATGTAAAGAAAGTGTATTTACATATGTTTCTATGTGGGAAGAAATGACCAATAAAGTAGGATTTTGGGTAGATATGGAACATCCATATATTACTTACAAAAACGAATATATTGAATCTGTATGGTGGGCTTTAAAAGAAATGTGGAAAAAAGGACTATTATATGAAGGGCATAAAGTAATGCCATATTGTCCAAGATGTGGAACAGCTTTATCATCTCATGAAGTAGCACAAGGATATAAAGATGTTAAAGACATGACATGTATTGCGAAATTTAAAGTAAAAGAAAACCAAGGATTTGCAAAAGACACATATATATTAGCATGGACAACAACACCATGGACTCTACCATCTAATTTAGCATTATGTGTCAATAAAAGTTATGATTATGTAGAAGTAAAAGCTAATATTGGAACAGATGAAGAACCACAATATGAAAACTATATTTTAGCAAAAGACTTATTAGAAGCTGTACTAAGAGAAACACCTTATGAAATCACAAAAGAATTCAAAGGAGAAGAGCTTTTAGGAACAGAATATGAAAGATTGATGCCATTTGGAAAAGTAGAAGGAAAAGCATTTGTTGTTATCCATGGAGATTATGTCAATCTAGAAGATGGTACAGGAATTGTTCATATTGCACCTGCATATGGAGAAGATGATAGTTTAGTTGCCAAACAAAATGGAATTACTTTTATCAATTTAGTAGACAAAACCGGAAAATTTGTAAAAGAAGTAGAACCATGGGCAGGAAAATTTGTAAGAGATTGTAGTGAAGATATTTGCAGATGGTTAAAAGAGAAAAATAAATTATTTAGTAAAGAAAAACACTTACACTCTTATCCACATTGTTGGAGATGTGACACACCACTTCTATATTATCCAAAAGAAAGTTGGTTTGTTGCAATGAGTACATTAAGAGACGAATTAGTGGCAAACAACAACAAAGTAAACTGGTATCCAGATACCATAAGAACAGGAAGATTTGGAAAATTTCTAGAAAATGTTATCGACTGGGGAATTTCTAGAGATAGATATTGGGGAACCCCACTTCCTATCTGGACTTGTGAAGATGAAAAATGTGGACATAGAGAATGTATTGGAAGTATAGCAGAATTAAAAGAAAAAGCAATAGATTGTCCAGAAGATATTGAATTACACAAACCATATATTGATGAAGTATACCTAAAATGTCCAAAATGTGGAAAGAAAATGAAACGAGCAAAAGAAGTAATAGATTGTTGGTTTGATTCTGGTTCTATGCCATTTGCCCAATTACATTACCCATTTGAAAATAAAGAATTATTTGAAAAGAACTTCCCAGCTGGATTCATTTCAGAAGCAATAGACCAAACAAGAGGATGGTTCTACACATTAACTGCTATTGGAACTGCTTTATTTGGAAGAACACCATTTGAAAATTGTATTGTATTAGGGCATGTATTAGATGCAAAAGGACAAAAAATGTCAAAATCAAAAGGAAATGGTGTAGACCCAATGGTATTGCTAAACACCGTAGGAGCAGATGCAACTCGTTGGCATTTCTATACGGTATCTGCACCATGGTTACCAACACGTTTATCTTTAGAAAATGTACAAGAAACCCAAAGAGGATTTTTAAGTACATTATGGAATGTATATGCATTTTATGTACTATATGCCGAAATAGACCAATTTAACCCATTACAATATAAAGACTTCAAAGTAACTAATATCATGGACCAATGGATTTTATCAAAATTAAATACATTAGTAAAAGAAGTAGATGACAAATTAGCACGTTACGATATTACATCAGCAGCACTTCAAATCGAAAATTTTACAGATGAATTATCTAATTGGTATGTAAGAAGAAACAGGGAAAGATTTTGGAGTCAAGAATTAACAGAAGAAAAAATAGGAGCATATCATACATTATATACAGTATTAACAACATTAATCAAAGTAGCAGCACCATTTGTACCATTTATCACAGAAGAAATGTATCAAAATTTAGTAGTAGGACTAGATGAAAATGCAAAAGAAAGTGTACACTTATGTCCATGGCCAGAAGTAAATGAAAATGCAATTAATAAACAATTAGAAAAAGAAATGGATTTAGCATACAAAATTGTAAAATTAGGAAGAAGTGCAAGAAATAGTTGCAATATTAAAAATAGACAGCCACTTTCTAAAATGTTAATATCTATTGATGAATTACCTGAATATTATGCAGATATTGTAAAAGAAGAGTTAAATGTAAAAGAAGTAGAATTAGGTGCAGAAATGTCATCTTATGTACATTTTGAAATTAAACCAAACCTACCAGTGTTAGGAAAAGAATATGGTAGATTGATACCAAAAATAAAAGAAGAAATCGCAAAGAAAAATCAAATGGATTTAGCAAATACGGTAAAAAGTGGAAAAACAGAATATATTGAAATAGAAGATGTACAAATCGGATTAAATGCTGAAAATCTATTAATTACGATGCAAGGAAAAGAAGGATATGCATTTAGTGGAGAAGGTGAAATTGGAGTTGTTTTAGATACAACTATTACTCCAGAATTACAAGAAGAAGGATATGTACGTGAAGTATTATCTAAAGTACAAAACATGAGAAAAGAAAAAGGATTTGAAGTATTAGATAAGATTATTTTATATGTTGCTAATAATAAAAAAATAGAAGAAGTTGTTAAAAAATATGAAGAAACAATAAAACATGATACATTAGCTTTAGAAATTAAATATAATGAAATAAGAAATGGATATACTAATACTAATATTAATGGAGAAACGTTAGAGATTGACGTGGAAAAAATTTAAAACTTAACTGATATTTGTTGGCATTGGTTCTAAATTTGGCATTCAAACCTGGAACCAATGCCAAAAATTTGGCATCCAAACCTGGAAC
>CALXME010000058.1 GCA_944389395.1 uncultured Clostridia bacterium
GCTGTTCTATTAATACCATCATAATTTTCTAATCCTACTGTACCAATCAGTTTATCAGTATCAAGTGTTACAATGAAAAAATTATAATTTCTATCAATATTTTCCTCAAAATATTTCTTTTCGCCTTCTAGTGTTGTTATATAAGCACTTCTACCTGTATAATCTGTTGTTTCAAAATCATTTAGCCATTCTGTAAATTTTTCTATTTCTTCACAATTTCTTGGTGATAAATAAATTCTTTCACCTATTAATTTTTTAAAATATTTCATGCTAAATTCCTCCTATAAATCAAATTTTTCTTTTATCATTTTTGCAACTTCTTTAGCAGTTCTGTTTGTATTATCTATTTTTATAAAATTTTCAAATATTTTTTCTCCTTCACCTGGCATAGAATTTAATCTATGTCTCTCAAGAGACCTTAGCAAATCTTTCTCACTCCATTCTAAATCTCTTTTTGATTCTTTATATTTTAATCTATTTTCAGTTTTATTTCTGCGTAGTCTTTCTTCTAATGTAGTTTCTAATTCAATAGTATATGTTTCTTCAAATAAATCCATCCATTTATCTGTTTCTTCCTTTTCTTTTTCAAAATCATTTCCAAAGTCAAAACAACCTGTAAATATAATTCCTTTTTGATTACTTTTTGCAAATTCTTTAAAAATCTCATATCTAATAATACTATTTATTTTTAAAAATGCTTCTTTATCATAATCAAATATGCTTCTTACCATTTCTATTGTCATATGATTATATAATAATTTATATTCTGTTATTTTAGCTAATTCTTGACCTACTGTCATTTTTCCTACAGCTTGAGGTCCAATAATTTGTATAAATTTTGGCATTATGTATCATCTCCAATCATTTCCTTTAAATATTTATCTGTAAACGTTTTTAACTTATCTATATTTTTATCTAAACAGTTCATTAAATTCTTTGCTTCAGTATATGCCATATCGTAATCCGTTTGATTAACTTCTAATCTTTTATAGGCATCTTTTAATTCGTCTTCATCAAGCAATATTATTTTTCCTGTAGGCGTTACAACAACATCAAGGTATAAATCATCTTCATAAGGTATTCCATTTTCTTTTCCGATTTCTCTTGCTATATCAAAATACCATTCAAAAATTTCATTTTTTTCATTATACATGGCTGTTAATCTATATTTTTTATTATAATCATAAAATTCAAGCCATTTATAGTTATCTTTTGCCATACATAAATTAGTACCTTCAATCATATATGGTTTATACATTTTATTAAAATTAATTAATGCAATATCTCCTTTAAAATCCAAATTATTAAAACTTTTTATTTTAAAATTTCCATTTTGTACAATTTCCATATTATTAGGATTGGTAACAAATCTTTTCTTTAAACTAATCCAATATCTCTGCACAAGTTCATTTTCTACATATATTTCATTTTCAAGAATTCCACCATTATTTTGAATAGCTTTAGCAGATCCAATATTCGTTTTATCACAATCCATCAATACTCTATCTATTCCTAGTTCTTTACATTTTTCTAATGCCAATCTTATTTGTTCTGTTGCTATACCGTTTTCTTCTTTCAGATGGTCTTACACTATCTCCTATATGTCCTCCATAATTTAATAATTTTTCGTTCAAAAAATGTCTTATTTGTAAATTTCCAACTATCTTCTTATCTGATTTCCTTATAGTTAAATATGCTGTTGCCGGAATTCTATCTTTATCTATTGTATCAATGGATAAATCATTTTGTATCTTTTCTAACCATTTATCAAAATCTTTAATTCTATCAAGTCCACCATCTCCTGCAATTTCGTTTTCTCCATTATCTAAAAATTCTTGTAAATATTCTTCAACTTCTTTTTTATATTCTTTTGTTGGAAATATTAATTCTAACTCTCCATAAGCTTTATTTTTTTGATATGGTTTAGGATTTATTTTTGACATTGACTTATTATCTATCATAATTAACCTCCGTTTCCTTTTCAGTTTTCTTTTTTCTCTACTACAACTAAAATTAATTAATACTCCTTTATCTACATACCCAGCATTAATATATGCTTTATTGGATGCAGGATAGCTATAATCTGTATATAGCAATGGTTTTAAGCCATCATTTAATAATCTTTCTGTTAAATCATGAATTAAATTAGCTGCATAGCCTTTTCCTCGTTCTTCTTCTAGTGTAAAAACATGTCCTATCCTTGCAGTATCTCCTAATGCTTGAAAATTTGCGATACAAACTATTTTACCTTCTTTATTTTTCCAACAAAATAAACGTTTTTGTTCTATTTGACTGTTCATTTCTTCTGTTAATTCTTCCAAAGTAGCTTTTTTAGTTCTCTTTAAAGTTTTATTCATAAATTCATTAAATTGAATAAAAAGATTTAAAAGATTTTCGTCATCTTTTTTTGTACATATTAACATATTTCCATCTGTTTGCTTTACACTTTTTACTTTATTACAAGTTAAAAATCCTAACTCAAAATAATCTTCTCTATTAAGTTTATCATAGCCAATTTGCATTAGAAAATTGTAATATTCTTTTTTACAAGTAAATTGATCATATTCTAAATCAGTTAAATATAAACTTATTACTTCTTTTATTTCCTCAAGTATTCGTTTATCTTCTAATCCATCTTTTGTCCAAATCCAGGTTGGCATTCCCACTTTGTTTCTTGCTAAAAAGTAATTTTCTCCATCACTATATAATAAAACTTCATCTCCTGCTAAAATTTTAGATACAATATTGAATTTATATTTATCTTTTTGAAATTCAAAACTTTCAAAAATTTTATTATCAGTTTCTATTTTCTTATACATTTTTATCACTCCATTCAATAAACTCTTCTTTTAATAATCCTGTTACACATTCATCTACATATTCATTTGTTGCTAAACATAGAAATTTCTTCCTTCTTATTCCCTCATCTTTGTAGCCTAATTTAATTTGCATTTTTCTTGATTTATCATTTCCAGGAAAATATCCATTTTCTATTCTGCGTAATCCGAGTTTTTCAAAACAATATTTAATTCTAGTACTAAAAGCTTCTGTTCCATATCCATTTTTTTGATATTTTTCATTTAACCATATTCCACCACCAGCTGTGCCATCTTTTTTATTTATATTGGCAATTTCACTTCCTCCAATCACTTTATTATTTTCTTTTAATACTATCGCTAAGCATATTTTCTCTTTTTCATTTTGATTCTTTGCCCAATTAATAAAATTTTTAGCATCATTTTCTGTATATGGAAACGGTACTCCTGCCAGCCATTTTGAAACCTCTATATTATTTAATCCTTCAACCAAATCATTTACATCTCCATCTTGCCAATTTCTTAAAATTAATCTCTTACTTTCTATTTTCATTTTCAAATCCCCCTTTTACTTTTCTTCTCATCTTATAATGTGTCTGTGTTTCTTCATATACCTCAAATCCAACTTTTTTATATAAAAATCTTGCTGGATTTTCCTTAAAAACTTGCAATATTGTATTTCTATTATTATTCCTATCAATTTCAAGCTGCTTTTGTAAAATTTCTGTTCCAATTCCTTGTCTTTGATATTTTTTATCTATATAGAATAAGCTTATTTCACTTTCGTCATTTTCATTAATATAGTTCGTAAATACACCTATAATTTCATTATCTACTTTAATAACATTTATATCATTTCTATGTTCTTCTATAAAATCCTTTTGAAACTGAGTTTGAGTTTCTTCGTCCCAACCATATAATTTCTCTACATACCATTTAAAATTATCCTTTTTCATTTCATATAAAATTTTAAAATATTCTTCTTTATATTTTTCAAAATAATATTTCATAAAAATTCATCCCCTTTATAAAATTTATAAAAAATAAAAAGCCTTGCAAAAAAATCTTTTAAGACTCCTTTGCAAGACTTGATATATCTTACTTTATAAGTGTAGGTAGTTAATGTATTTTATACTACCCTTTACAGCTCAAGCTGTATAGCTCTATGTAAACTCTTAAATATGTTTTTTATTTTAGCATATTTAGTAATTTTTGTCAAATTCAATTAAAAGGCAGGAAAGAGATACAGAGAGTATCTCACAAACACTTAGAAAGTTAAGCTTTCTAGTCCTCTGTTTTTAGCGAAAATATACAGAGAAAGTACAGAGTTCCCACTTCGGGATATTGTTAATTT
>CALXME010000059.1 GCA_944389395.1 uncultured Clostridia bacterium
ACTTATTAATTTATATCACAAGTAATATTGTTTTGCAATTGTTTTTGGTTGCATATTTTATTTTTCTTTTTTTATTATTGTAATTATTTCCAAATTTGTATTCTTTATACATACACAAAAAAGCCACATATTTTAAACGACTTTTATGTTCGCCTAAAATACATAGCTTGTATTCTATGTTTTATTATTGTTTTATTTACCAAATTACATATGCTCGAATTTATAGATTTTTTGTTGAGTAAAAGTATACTCTCTCTCTCTCTCTCTACAGCCGCAAGGCTTTCAGTGTTTCTCATATTGATTTTATCCTTCTTTCTCGTTTTTTTGTTTACCTTATATAATTTTTATACATTTAATTTCTATATTTGTCAATCGCTATTTGAAATTTTTTTAATAAAATTTTAAATATTGGTTACTGTCAAATGGGACGGTCCTTTTTGACAGTATTTTGTGTCAATCAGAACCGTCCCAGTTTTATATCCCATTTGGCATTAGTTTCTTAATGCTGTAATTGGTAGTATATAAATTCCATCAGGTCTTTTTACAACTGCATTATATAATCCACAAATTATGCACATAAATTTAGGTTTTACCTCTACTGAATTATAAAATCTTTTTAAATTATTGGCTGCTTCTTCTTCTTGATTTGCACCTAATTTAATTTCTATTGCTCCATATTCACCATCTGCTATTTCTATTATACTATCAACTTCTAAACCTGTTATATTATCTCTATAATGAAATAATTTGGCATCTATTGATTCTGCATATATTCTTAAATCTCTTTCACATAGAGCCTCAAAATAGAAGCCAAATGTATTTAAATCATTCATTAACTTTTCAGGTGTTATATTTAATGCTGCACACGCAAGTGATGGATCAGTAAAGTGTCTTTTTGCATTTTTTCCCACATTTGATTTTGAACGTATTTTATACATATATGATGGTTGATTTTCTATTATATGCAATTTATTTAATACATCTAAGTAATCTGCTACAGTATTTCTACTCACTTCTAAATCACTACTTGTTACGTTGTCACTTATATCATTTATTAAAGTGGAATTAGAGGAAATAGTACTTTCATTTCTAGCTAATGACCTTAATAACATTTCCATTTTATTTCTATCTCTTTTTACACCATCAATTTCACTAATATCTTTATCTAATAATGCTTGTAGATAACTTTTTGTAACCTTTCTTGCCGCATCTACACTAGAGTTAACTGTTTCAGGCCATCCTCCTTTTACAATAAGTTCAGCTAATCTTTTAAGTTCTGTTTTTTCTATTAATTTATTTTGCACTTTATCATCAAACAAATCTTTTAATGATACTTCTCCTGTTGAATCTCCTGACTCATATAATGACATTGTGTACATTTTCATTTTGCATATTCTTCCAGCTCCTGAATGATGTATTTTATCACTTACCGGAGTAGCAGAGCCAGTTAAAATATATTTGCCCTTTTCTTTATCTTGGTCACATTTAAATCTAACTGCATCCCAAAGTGCTGGCACTTCTTGCCATTCGTCCAATAATTCTGGTTTAGTTTTGTCCAAAACTAAATTAACATCCATTTTTGCTAATTCTCGTTCTCTATAATTGTCTGCAGTATTATTTAAATATGTTACACTATTTGCATGATTTAAAGCAGTCCAAGTTTTACCACACCATTTTGGACCTTCTATGCTAATTGCACCAAATATTTTAAGGTTTTCTGCTATTATTGGGTCTATTAGCCTTTGCCTATATCCTTTTTTTGTTAAACTCATATTTTTTTCCATATAATCAATTATATATAAACATTTATCTATTCAATTGATTAATTCCTTTCTTTCTATGTGTTTATTTATTATATAATAGCATATGTTTTTTATTTTTGCAATATTATTGTGCAAATTTTAGTATTTTTATTGTGCATTTTTTGGTAAATTTGTTGTGCATTTTTTAGTTATTTTATTACGCTTGTTGTTATTACTATTGCTATTATTACTGCAACTATCAATATGGCTATAAATCCTACTAACTTTTGCTTTTTACTTAGTTTTTTCATTTTTTAAATTCTCCTTCCTTTCTTCTTAAGCATAAAAAACTATGCCAATTAGACATTTTTTATACGTCTAAAAAGCATAGTTTTTCCTCTATGTTCACATAAACTTCTTTTATTAAATCTTACGATATATATATATATATATATACAGCCTCAAGGCTTTCAGCTATTTTAGTCATTATTTTGTGCTCCTCATTTTTTCTTAATTATATATTTGATTATTATTTTTTTCAAGTAAAAATGGAGGTTCTACTTTATAATAGCCCTCCATCTAAATAATTTCTTCCACCATAATATGCATGAGCAATATACACCATCTTTTTTAGTTCATCTATGGTATATAAAATAACATAATTATTTACAATCATCCTTCTATATTGTCGTTCTGTTCTATCTGTCTTTTCTATTCCTGTACACATTCTTGGAGAATTTTCTAATAAAAGAATATTGTTCATTACTTTTTCCCTTAACCTATTTGAAGCATCTATATTTTTTAATTGACTAGAAATGTAATCAATCATTTCATCAAATTCTTCCAAAAATTGAGCGGTTAATTTGACTCTATATTCCATATTTTTCTTTCCATTCTTGGAAAACTTCTCTAGAGTCTCTTACTCTTCCATTTCTTATATCATCTTCAGCCCTTAATAAATGTTCTTCTATGTCATTCTTTAATTCTTCTTTACTCATAACTATTACATTATTATTTTTGCTTACAGCTGTTTCCATTTCTTTTATTTTTTGCATATCAATACACCTCTCTTTTTTAATACTATTTATAGTATATCATAAAATTGCTCATTTTAAAATAAATTTATAAAAATTTCACACCACCAATTTTTGTGCCAACTCTAATTCCTCTTGACTTAAATTAAAATCTCCTCCCTTGTTTTTTATTAAAATATGTATGTTTTCTATGTTTCTAGCTTCTTTTAAAGTATTTTCTAATGGTAAAGTTTTGTCTAATTCATCTTCTAATTTTTTATATGCTTTTTCCATTCCATTGAAATCTTGGTTATTGTAACAGTCTTTCCAATTTTCTGCATATTTATTTATTTTTTCTACTGATGATACTTGATTTTTAAATTCTTCTTCTATGTTATTACTGATGGTATCAAGTATTGCGTCCTTTCCACCTTTTATTACTGAACATATTGCGCTTGGTATTTTTCCAAATTTAGAGCAAAAGTTTAATGCATAATCTAAGGCGTCAGAAATACCATCAATTATTCCACCACTTTTTACTGCATTTTCTGCTTGTGTTACACTTTCAAATTTTCCTGTAAAAATTCCTACTACACTTTTTCCAAAATCTACTGCTGATGATATAGCTTCTTCTACTCCTGCTTTAAATCCATTGTTTAATAAAGCATCTTTTACGTCTATAACTTGTTCTTCAATTAAATCTGGTAATAAAAATCTTATTCCTGTGTCTAATCCTGTATTTATTACTTTACCAAGTGTTGTGTCTAAAAATCCTTTTTGCTCATCTAGTGTTACTTCTGAAGATGTTAATAAATTATTGTTTAAATTGTTAGCTAACTCCATAATATTTCTCCTTTATTATTTGTTTTTTAATATTTTCAATTTCTTTTTTTAATTTATTTTCTTCTGTCATATTTTTATTTATTACTAAATCATAATAGTCACTAAGCTGTATTTTTCCTAAAATATCATAATTACTAAATATTTCTTTTAAAATTGTATCATCCAGAGATTTCTTTGTGCATTTATTAAATACAATGCTAATTTTACCTTTTTCAATATTCCAGTCTTTTTTATATATTTCTAAAAGCCTTTCTGATTTTCTTACTTCTAATAAATTTGCACCAGATATAAATATGGATTTATTTGAAAGATTTATTATTTCTCTCGTATAATCTAAAAATGTTTCAGATGATGTGTCTATAATTATTAAATCATAATTATTTTTTAATTCTTCAATTACATTTTTTATTTTCTTATAACTTAATTTATAATTTGGATCTAAAATT
>CALXME010000060.1 GCA_944389395.1 uncultured Clostridia bacterium
TATTATGAATATAATAATTAAGAACATCATTGTTTTTAATAAATGTGTTTGTCGCCGCCCCTTTGGCGACTGATAAATGAGAGAGTGAATAAATGTGTTTGTCGCTACCTCTTTAAGCGACTAATAAATAAGAGAGTGAATAAATTATTGGGGCTTGCCAGAAATGGTAAGCCTTAAATATTATAAAGGAGCAATAAAAGGTGCAAATAAATATAGGATATTTTTATTTTATAAAAGATAAATTTTTTGAAATTATAGATGATAAAGAATTAATGAAAAATAAAGAAAATGGAAATAAAAGACCGTGTTATTTTTGTTTTAGAAGTAAAAAATATGATAATATTATATGGTTTATTCCAGTTAGTACAAAAATAGAAAAATATCAAAAAATTTATAATAATAAAATTCAAAAACAAATAAATTTAGGCAAGAAACCATCTGTTGATACTATAGTATTTGGTGATGTTGCCAATACATATAGTGCATTCTTAATACAAAACATGTTTCCTGTAACTAATGAATATGTGGAGAGCCAATACATAAAAAATAAAGTACCAATAAGATTATCAAATAAATTACAGACAGAAATAATATATAAAGCAAATAAAGTTTTAAATTTGTATAATCATGGAATGAAAAATATTGTGTTCCCCAATATTGACAAAATTTTAAATCGACTAATTAAAAAAGGTGGTTAAAGAATGAAAATAAGTGATTTGAATCCAGAATATGATAAATTACAACAAGAATATGGAGCTAAAGAATTAACATCTATATATAATGGTGGTTGTACAAATAATCCAGATATTTTTTTTGTGTTTATGAATCCAACTGGAAGGAATATTGCATCTAGTCCTAATTGGAAAGGTAGAAGATCCCCATGGATAGGAACTAAAAATATATGGAAATTATTTTATAGAATTGGATTACTTGACGAAAGAATATATGAAGAAATTCAAAAAAGAAAACCACAGGAATGGGATGAAAACTTTGCTGACTTAGTATATGATGATATAGAACAACATAAATATTTCATAACTAATCTTGGAAAATGTACTCAAGTTGATGCAAGAGTATTACCAAATTCAGTTTACAGCCAATATCTTGATTTATTATGCAAGGAAATTGAAATAATTAATCCCAAGATAATTATAACTCTTGGAAACCAAGTTAGTTCTATTGTATTAAATAAAAATATATCAGTATCACAATGCAGAAAACAAAGTTTTCCAAGAAATATTGCGGGGAAAAATTATAGTGTATATCCTGTTTATTATCCTATTGGAAATGGAATGATGAATATAGATAAAGCAATAGAAGATTTAAATTACATTATAAGAACAAATTTTAAAAGTTAAAAAGATATAGATGATTATGAGAGATAATTGTATACAGGTATCTAAAAAACCACCTGTAATTTATTATTATATTATTATATAATCATCCCTACAAATTATTTTAAATAAAATATTTGAGCATTTACTTGGAAATTTAATGAAATAAATTAAATTTCCTTTTATGTTTGCTTGTTTTTGTTGTACATTATTGCAATATAATAGCAACCTTTCGCTTGAAAAGGTTAGTCTTTTTCTTAAAGGGGGACTAAATTTGAATAACTGCGATTCAATGTTCATTTATTTTGTAATTAAATAATAATATATTATCAGTGCTTTTTCAAATGAATTTTCAAAAAAAAAAAAGCCAATCATCAAGAGCTTTTCTCAAAACGAATGACCTTTATAATGGAGCCACTTCCCAGATTCGAACTGGGGACCCTCGCATTACAAGTCAACAGTCTTTTATTGACTTTGTTATTCTAAATTGCTTGATATTACTATAATAGCAGACTTTTTCAATTTTTTCAAGTGATGAAAAAAAGTTTAAAATAGTTTAAAGAGATTTAATTAAATTTATATAAAACCATTTTAGTTTGTGTTTTTGGGGATTTTGTGGGGACTTTCCTTATAAAATAAACCTAATTGGAACGATAATATGCCAACAGAGATAAAATCAAAAGTAATATCCTACAAAAAGATGTTCAAAAAAATGAAGAATTTAAAGAAATTACATTTGATAATTTTTAATAGTATGGTATAATCTTGACAAATATTAATCTATTGTTTAGATTAATGGATAAAAAATTAAAAATATAAAACGAATTTTAAAAAATAGGAAAATTTAAACAATGAGAAATAAAAAAAGAGAAAAAATAATAAATATAGTATTTATTATATATATGTTAATAAGATTCATAATAAAACTATTTTCACAATCAACAAAGTTTACTAATAGTATACCAATTAATGTTTTAATAGTTATTATAACTTTAATTGCTACAATTTTAGAAAATTTTTATGTAATAGCAATTTTTATTGTAATTAAGATTATGAGAAAAAAAGAATATAAAAATCAATTATCTAAAATAGATTATAAAAATGAAGGAGAATATTACAGGGATATATTAAATGGATATTCTCCATTTATACTTAGTTATATTGATAATTTTATTTTTGGAGGAAAAAGAGATATTATTGCAACAGTGCTAAACTTGAAATTAAAACAAGTAATAAAGATTGAAAATAATACTATTATAAAATTGAATAAAGATATTAATTTAGAAGAAAGTGAACGATATATTCTCGATAATGTATCAGACGGAAAAATAAAAATTACTAGCATTAAAGAACTAGAACAAAAAATTGTAACAGATGCTCAAAATAAAGAATTAATAGAAATTAAAGAATCTTCAAAAGTTTTTAATAGAAAAACATTAAAAATTAAATATATGTTATCTTTTTTTATTAGTACAATTATATTCATGATTTTATCTGGAATATTATCATTAGTAAATAATGTTTTTTTAACAGTTATACTTATTTTGGGAACAATTATTTTTTGCAATCCAATTTTTTATATAATTCTATATATTATTAAATATTATTCATATAAACCTAAAATAAGAAGAACGGATGAAGGTGAGGAAATAAATATAAAATTAGAAGGTTTAAAAAATTATATTCAGGAATATAGTAAATTAGAAGAAAAAAATACGAAAGATATGTTATTATGGGAAGAATATTTAATATATTCGGTTATATTTAATATAAATGATAATGTTATCAAGGAAATGGATGGATTATTTAATTAATAAATAAAATATTTGAGCATTTACTTGGATATTTAATGAAATAAATTAAAATTCCTTTTATGTTCGCTTGTTTTTTATTGTAAATTATTGTAATATAATAGCAACCTTTCGCTTGAAAAGGCCAGTCTTTTTCACAAAGGCGGAAAGGGGGCTATAATTTGAATACTAGCGATTTAGTTTTGCATTTTGTTAATAAGTACATAGAAGAAAGAGAAAAAAACTTTTTCTTGCAACAACAGTTGGAACAACAAAAACAACAAATGCAAAATGACAACAAAGTTAAGACTAACTAGCTTGTATTTAGTCGTAGAGCGGATTCGTGGTCTGCTCTATTTTTTTGAATAAAAAAAGTATGTGCATTCGTGGTACACATACTGCTACTCTTTGAATACTAGCGACATTCAAAGTTCATTTATTTTGTAATTAAATAATAACATATTATTAATGCTTTGTCAAATGAATTTTCATAAAAAAAAGCCAATCATCAAGAGCTTCCCTCAAAACGAATGACCTTTTATAATGGAGCCACTTCCCAGATTCGAACTGGGGACCCTCGCATTACAAGTGCGATGCTCTGGCCAGCTGAGCTAAAGTGGCAAAATATAAAATTAAATTAAAATGGTGACCCGTACGGGAATCGAACCCATGTCTCCGCCGTGAAAGGGCGGTGTATTAACCGCTTTACCAACGGGCCTTATATATAAAGAACAAAATAATTTTTTTATTATTTTGTTCTTTTGGTGAGCTATCCGCGACTCGAACGCGGGACAACTTGATTAAAAGTCAAGTGCTCTACCACCTGAGCTAA
>CALXME010000061.1 GCA_944389395.1 uncultured Clostridia bacterium
TTATTTGCACTTTTTTCATTACCTATATGTAATTTTTCCATATCTTTAGAATATATATCTACAACATATATTTTATATGCTTTACCTTTTCCTTGATTTTCTTGTTTTATTAATTTTGCCTCTTCTAATTCTTTAAATATTTTTATTACTGTTTTACTACTTGCTTTTAAGTTTTCTCCCATTTCTTTTCTTGTCATAAAAAGATATATATTTCCATATTCATCAACTTTGTTGTTTATCCTTGATAAATTTAATCTATCTAGTATAAAGATATATGCTAACTGAGATAAAGGGCATAAAATCGATTTATATGGCTCTGTGTATAAAATTTTTCTTGGCACTTGACAGAACTTAAAATTAAGTTTTTGCTTTATATTTATATACTTCAATATTCACCTCATTTCTTTTTGAATTATGCACTCACAATTTCAATAAAAAAGACTACTAACCTAGATTAGTAATCCATTCCAAAATCCTAAAATAACTTGTTTTTAATTTCTATCATAAAAGTAATTGTTACCAAGCACAATTCATTGTAAGAGCTACTTTCTTTTCTTCTGTTTTAACGCGATAAATAGGTAATAATTTTTGATTTGTAGCAGATACTGCCACACTTTCTTTATCTGTATAAAAAGTTGTTGCTACAAAAAAGAGAAATACTACCATTACGATAGATACTAAGTAAGCATATATTTTTTCTTTATTCATCACTAAAAACATAATAACCTCCAAACTAAAGCTATTTAATTCTATGCTTTAATTTGGAGATTATGAATTTATCTCTTATATTTATTGTATTATAATATACTATTATTTTATTTGTTCTAAATTTATTAACTTATTTTCTTCAAAAGTCATTTTTAATAAACAAGGGGATGTTATATCTAAAACTGTATTTTTATATACTAATTTAACATCTTGATTTACTTTACACCAATTTAATAAGAAAAATTTTATAGAACCACCATGACTTACAACTACAATCTTTTTTCCTTCATATTCTTTCAATATTCTATTGAAAAATTTAGTCATTCTCTCCCTTGTATCTTCTGCACTCTCTCCATTAGCTGTTTTAAATTTTCTATCTAATAATTGTTCTTGAGAAGGATCTCTTGTTTTTTTGTCCTTCATAAATTCTCCTAACTCTTTTAAATTTCCTAGTTTTCTTTCATTTAAATTACTATCTAAATTAATAGGTAAATTATTGTTGTTTGCAATATATTTTGCAGTAGCTTTTGCTCTTGTATAACTACTTGACCAAATAACATCAATATTATTCAATTCAACATTTTCACTTAATCTTTTAGATTGTTCTTCTCCTTGTACAGATAATATTTCTTTTTCATTAATTATTTGAGAATCTTCACTTGTATTTCTAATTCCGTTCTCATCAACAGTTTTAGCATGTCTAATTAAATAAATTATAGTTTCTTCCATTTTCAACAACTCCTGTTTGTTTTATTTCTTTGTCAATAGGTGAATCTTCTATTATTTTATATTTTCAAATCCTTCAATATTTTTTTATTTCATCAATTGTATATATTTTTCACTCATAATATCACTCCTTGAACTATGCTATTTAGCATACATATTATAATATTTATCAATTTTATATTCATTATCATTTGATATTGTAAACATATCCTACTTCTTTATATTTTTTTCCTTCTATTTCAAAATACTTTTCATCAAATAATAAATTCCCACCCATTTTTTCATAGAACTTTCTTGCATTTTGATTTTTCTCCAAACACCATATTACCATCTTAGTTTTATTTTTATTTTTTAAATCCTTCTTTACATATTCTATTAATTTCCTTCCTATGCCATTTCTTAACTTATCGCAATCTACATATATTGCTATAATCTCTGAATCTATATCAGTATTTTCATAAATTGCATTATCATCATATCTGCAATATCCTAATATAGTGTCATTTTCTTCTGCAACAATCACATTTCCTATATTGTAATGTTTTCTCCAATTTTTTATTTTTTCTTCTCTATTAAGATTATTTAAAATATCATCATCTATTATCCCTTTATATCCTTTTTTCCAGTCTTTAATATTTATATCAACTATTTGTTCAATATCTTCATATTTTACTTTTCTAATTATTGCTTTATTATTATTTAAATTTTCTTTTTCTTCATCTTTTAATAAAGCAATTTTTATTCCTACAACACCATATTCTTTTTCTTGTTCTTTTGAATAATATTGATACATTGATTTTGTATTTCTTTCTATTTCATCCTCATCTGTATAAATTTTTTTAAATAAATTTTCAAATGTTTTATCTCTGTATATATCTAATACTTTTACCAATATTTTTTCTTGTAAATCTGGTAACTTTGAAAATTCTATTTTATCGCCGATTTTTATTTTTTTCCTTTTTTCATCATATAATCTAAATTCTATTGTTTTTGTTCTATTTTTTATTCTTTCAAATGGACTTTCGTTTAATTTCATTTTATGTATCATAATATTTTACCTCTTTTATTAACTTTTATAAATTTATAGTAATTATATAATTTAAAAAAAACTATTGCAATACCATTTTGCCCTAATTTCAATAAAAAAGACTACTAATCTAAATTAGTAATCCATTACAAAATCCTAAAATAACTTGTTTTAAATTTCTATCATAAAAGTATATCCTGTAACTTTTAACCAATACTAGCAATATCTTTAAAAATTTCGCCTATAAATTGAATTCCTTCAATAAATATATATAAATAACCTAACAATACAAAATAAACTAAAATAACAAAAGAAAGTATAATCCCTATAATTGCAGTTATTAATCCTACTATACCTAATCTTTTTTTAGGTGATTTGATTCCTAAAATACCAAATATAATTGCTAAAATCGCACAAGGTATAGAAACTAAAATAATAAAAGAAAATACTATAGAAATTATACCTAATATAGTAGAAGCAGTAGCAAAGGTGCTTCTCTTATTAGCTTTTTCTTGTTTGTTTTCTGTATCTAATATAGCTCCTTCTTTTTTTTCTTTTTCTTCTTTCATAATCATCCCTTTATTACTATAACATAATAATAATAAAGTTGCAATGGTTTGAAAGATACTAGATTAACAGTCTGATTTGAAATAATCTACAATACCTGTATAAATTCCCCACGCTAATTGATTTTGATACTCATCTTGCAATAGATTTTTTTCTTCTTCTGGGTTAGATAAAAAGCCACATTCCACAATTGAAATTGGTATTTTCACATATTTCATAAGATAAACTGTATCTAATTTCATAGCAACTCTCTTATTATTTTTTTGGATTGTTTCATTCAAACCATTTTGTATATTTTTAGCTAAATTAGTACTTTTTTCATCACCGTTTTTATAAAAGCATTGCCATCCCCAATATTGTTGTTCAGGAATTTTATTTAAATGAATAGAAACAAAAATATCTGCTGAACTTTCATTTCCAATTTTTACTCTATTATGTATATCTGATATTTTTTTCTCTCTTAATGTTGTTTTATCTAAATCATAAATAGAATTTTCATCAGAACGAGTTAAAATTACTGTACAACCATTTGTTTCCAGTAAATTTTGTAGTTTTAATGCAATTTTCAGATTTGTTTCAGCTTCTGTAGTACCTGTACTACTTTGTGCCCCTTCATCTGATGGGTGCTTTTTACTGCATTTTAATATTTAATTAAAAATCTAATTTTAATTAGATTATATTAGAAGTTAAATTCTATCTCAACTTTTTTATCTTCATATACTTCAATTCTGTTTATTAGTTGCTTTAATATTTCATTTGTGAATTCTTTACCTTGTTTAAAATCCATAACAATTTTCTTTAAGTTTTTTTCCGATATTTTGCTTTTATTCTTTTCTTGTAATTGTTCTAAAGATTTTTTAGTTTCTTTTAATTTACTTTTAAGTTCATC
>CALXME010000062.1 GCA_944389395.1 uncultured Clostridia bacterium
AATTTTTTCTATATCACTTTCAAAAGTGATATAACTTTCCATTATAAGACCTTTATTTAATAGTAAAAGTCTTATATTATCCATATTTTTATTTCTTACAGTATCAGCAAAACATACCTTTATTTTACCATTATTAATTTCAAAAGGAACTACTTTATTTTTCTTAGCAACGTCTAATGCAATATAATCTGTTACATTAATTTTAATATTAGATTTTCTAAGCAAAATTCCTTTTTCTCCTAATATTTCTCCAATAGCTTGAATTAATCTATCTGGATTGCATAAATTTAAGATATAAATACTATCTCCTAATTTTCTATTAGGATTCTTTTTTTGGTATTCTAATGCTTTTTCAATATCTGCTTCTGATACAATTCCTCTTTTAACTAATTCAACTCCCATTGGTTGTCTTCTTTTTAATTCCATACTTTTCCCTTCTTTCGTATATCTTCTTTTATTATACAATATTTTTATATAATTAGATATGTTTTTTTGTAATTTCCTAAAATTACTAATCTCTTATGGTATATTCTGTAGTTTTTTGAAAATCTTTTGCTTCTATGTTAACAATAATAACATTTTTGCCATTTTTTATTTGTGTTTCAAAAGTACATTTATCTATATTAGTAGCAATTTTTATTCTATTGAAATAAATTGCTTTATTATTTTTAATAAATGTGTATTGATTTTTATTGGCAAATACTATATATGGATTTTCAGATTCTATATCGGAGTCTATGATAATATTACCTGATTTATTGATATCATCTGTAAAAAAGCTATTAAATTTTGTGTATTGTTTACTTATATCTTGACTTTCTGTGTTGATATCAATATTAGTATAAAAATATCCTGTTAATGAGGCAATTACAGCAATAACTATTACCATAGCTATTACATATATCAGTATAGAAATAAGTGTAATTCCTTTTTCAGTTTTCATATTCTATCTCCTTTGCCGTTAATAATGTGGATAATTCTACTGTTTCTACTTTATTTCCATTTTTATAAGAAACTTCCACTGTTACTTTTTTTACAATTCCTGGTATTTTTTCTTCATTTCCTTCTATTTCAGTATAATCTACAACATTTACTTTTTTAGTGTAAGGGGTTGGATTGTTTTTTTCGTCTAATATATTGCTTCCTTCTGTATCAATAAATTTATCTACGTTTTCTATTCCTGAATTTTTAATTTCTTCTATTAAAGATATTGCTTTGTGTGTTGCTTCTGTTTTTCTATTTATTCCTTGAGAATTGGAATTGATATTAGCAAATATAATCGCAATCAATGCGACAAACATGGTAATTATAATAACAGATATAACTATATCTATTCCTGTAATTCCTTTCTCTTCTATTAGCTTTTTTTTCACAAATATCATTCCTTCCATTTCCTTTACACTAATCTATAATATATTAAAATAGAAATTATACATAATATGTTGTTAACTCCAAGCAAAAATCCTATACTTCTTTTTTTGCAGACTTGTCTTTCTACTTTTATATTTTTCTTTTTATTATATTTTATTTTATCAATAATTATGTAGATTAAAATATCTATTAATGTCATTATCATGGTTGCAAGTGTAATAATTTGTCCTGTGAAAATAGTCATTGTAATAATTGTAAGCATATTACCTATAGCATAACTGTTTTTTACAAATCTTTTTAAAGTTATTGCATCTAATATTAAAAAGATAATATAAAATACTAAATATATGACATATCTATATATATTAGCCATTCCTACTGTACATAGATATATAATATATAAAATTGCAATACATATTCCATATCCTGTAACACTTTTATTTATTTGTCTATTTTCTTGGTCTATTCCTGACATAATAAATAAGAAGCACAAATAAAGTGCAATAAAAGCACAATTAATAATAAAATGCATGTTCCAAGAAAGTACATTAACCCCTAATAAATAGGCTAATGCAACAAATAAAATTCCAGAAGTTAATTCAAGGATAAAATATCTTGGTCTTATTTTTTCTTTACAATATCTGCATTTTGCTCCTAAAAATAAATAACTAAATACTGGAATTAGGTCTAAAATTCCTAGTTTGTGTTGACAGTTTGGACAGTATGAGTGTGTATGAATAATGTCTTGCCTTTTGGGAATTCTATAAATGGCAAGCGTAAAAAAACTTCCAAATACTGTTCCCATTATGAATATTAAGATATATAATATAACATTTGCTACCATTTTATTCCCCTTTTTATAAAGATAGCCATACACACTTAGTGTGCGTATGGCTTTTATTATTTTTAAAGTTTTCTTATTTCTATTATTATGTTCCTGCTGGTGCGATATCTATTGTTTGAGAACCTGAAATTGTTGTTATTTCAAAAGTATTAACATCAACAGTAATTGTGAAAGTAATTTTTGCACTTGAATCATTTCTTGCTGATGTGTAATTATCAGTTGTATATGTTACTGTAATTGTACCAGCAGTATCGTCAGTACCATTACTTGCCGTTACATTATATCCTTTATTAGTATCTATTGCTGGTAAATCTTTTTTCATTTCTGTAATAATATCAGTAGTTAAATGTTCAGCCGCACTATATCCCTCTGGAGTTGATACTGATTTTTCTTCTGCATACATTTTAGCAGCTTGTACTGCTAAATTAACTTCTTCTTTTACTTGCCCTTCAATTTGAGCAACTTTTGCTTTATTAGTTTGTGTTAGTATTCCATTATCTCCTGTAAGCATTGCAATTGAAACTCCTGCTAATATTAATAATACAATGATTGTAATTACTAATGCTATTAGAGTAATACCTTTTTGATTTCTCATTTTAAATCCTCCTTAATGTTTTAATATTAATTTATTTTATATCTACTGGTTGTTCTGTAGCACTTCTAGTTGCTTTAACAGAATTGATAGTGAATTTATTATTAGAAATTCCTATTTCTGCTACAATTTGAGCACTACCATAATTTGTTGCAGATGAATAACTAGGCGTTTTATAAGTAATAGTTACTTTACCTGTTCCTGGTGTTATAGATGTATAACCTTTTTCCGTTGTTAAGTCTGCTCTCAATTGTCCTATTATTGTTTGAGTATCTTTAGTATCATCTGCAGTTCCAATATTAGTACTGTTACTTGCTAACCAACCAGTTGAAGTTGATACAGCCTTTTCTTCTGCAAACATTTTAGCTGCTTGTACTGCTAAATTAATTTCTTCTTTTACTTGTCCTTCAATTTGAGTATATTTTGCTTTGTTTGTTTGTGTTAATATTCCATTATCACCTGTAAGCATCGCGATAGACACCCCTGCTAAAATTAATAGAACAATGATTGTAATTACTAATGCAATTAAAGTAATACCTTTTTGATTTTTCATCATGTGTTTTTCCTCCTTTTCTTTTGATTAAATTTATAAATTTAAAATGTTAATAACTATATTATTTTGTACCATGGTTAGGTATATAAGTTCCTTCTGAAGAAGTATTTGTATTAGTACCTGCTGAAGTATTTGAATTTGAGTTATTATTGGCACTACTACTATTTCCTGTTGTTGTAGAAGAACTTCCTGTAGATGTATTTTCTCCTCCTGTTGTTTGTGTTTGTCCTGCATTATAAGAAGAGAATGGATTTTGCTTTCCTGGCACATAATCACTTACTCT
>CALXME010000063.1 GCA_944389395.1 uncultured Clostridia bacterium
GTTGTTTCAGGATTTCCAAACATAACTCCTATTTTTTCTCTTAATTGGTTTATAAATATTAAAACTGTTTTTGATTTGTTTAAAGCTCCTGCTAGTTTTCTTAAAGCTTGTGACATTAATCTTGCTTGTAGTCCCATATGAGAATCTCCCATATCTCCATCTATTTCAGCTTTTGGAACTAAAGCTGCAACAGAGTCTACTACTATAACATCTAATGCTCCACTTCTTACTAAACTTTCTGTAATTTCTAATGCTTGTTCTCCTGTATCTGGTTGTGATACTATTAAATTATCAATATCTACTCCTAATTTTTTAGCATATACTGGATCTAAGGCATGTTCTGCATCAATAAAGGCTGCTTCTCCTCCCATTTTTTGTGCTTCTGCAACAACATGTAATGCTAATGTTGTTTTTCCTGAAGATTCTGGTCCATATATTTCTACAATTCTGCCTCTTGGAACTCCACCTATTCCTAATGCAATATCTAAACTTAAAGCTCCTGTTGGTATTGCTTCTACTTCCATTGCTTTAAATTCTCCTAATTTCATGACAGAACCTTTTCCAAATTGTTTTTCTATTTGACTCATTGCCATTTCTAGTGCTTTCTTTTTTTCTGTATTTTCACTCATTGTTTTCCTCCTTATATTTTTTGAACTTTTGTTTGATATCCTTATTATATATCAAATATTTGTTTTGTCAATACTTTTTTGAATTTTTTTTATTTATACCATGTTTCTATTCCATTATATGGGTTAAACCAAGTCGGTTCAATGGTTCCTACTAATGCAGAATTATAGGCAACTGTATGCTTATTAGTATATAAACTAATATATGGTATATCTGTTTTATAAATTTCTGCTAGTCTTTTGTATTTTTCTTTAATTATATTTTCATCTGTGGTATTTTTTACTTCATTCATAATATTTGTTACTTCTTCATTTTGGTAATTTGCTAAGTTATTTTCTCCAAAAAAAGTTGTTATATTAGGACTTGGAGAAAGATTCATACTACATAATATCATATCATAGGTTTTATTGTTAAGTGCTGTTTTATATTGTTCATCTGAATATGCTTGTATATTAATTATAATTCCTTGTGTTGCTAACTGGGCTTTGATATTTTCTGCCACTTTTACTTTAGTATTGTCACTTGCTTTTACAATAAGATTTAATGCTAATGTTTGTGTTCTGTAATTCTCTGTTTTTTGCCATCCTCTATTTTTTCTATAAACCCATCCGTTATCAGTTAATAATTGTTTTGCTTGTTCTACATTATATCCACTACTTGTATCTTGTTCTTGATATACCCAATTTCCATAGTCTAAAGGAAAACTTGATGTATAATATTTATTATTAAAAATACTTGAAACAATATTAGTTCTATCTATTGAATAAGCTAAAGCTTTTCTCACTTCCTGTTTTGACAAAAAATAATTTTGTGTATTTAGTGCAATAAAATCATGTTCTCTTCCTTTCATTTCTTTTGGTGTATATCCGATAGTTCCAATATATTCTTGTAAATTGATATTAGATGTACTAATTAAATCTACATTTCCGATTTTGAAGCTATTATATAATTCTCCTACTGAACTATATACATTTACAATTATTTTTTCTAGTGATAATTCTACATCTCTATTCCACCAATTGGTGTTTGGTGTTAATGTAATGTATGTTGGCTGTACATCACTTACTTTATACATACCTGTTCCAACAGGTACAATTGTTGTATTATTGAAGTCCTGTGTTTCATAAAAAGTTTTTGATAAAATTGGGAAAATTAAATTGTATTCAAAAAATGGAATTTCTTTATCTAATGTTATTTTGATGGTATAATCATCCACTATTTCTAACAAAGTGATATTTTGTACATTGCTTGAATATACACTGGTTCTTTCTTTTAATCTATCTATTGTAAATTGTACATCTGATGCTGTAAATCTTTCTCCATCTGACCATTTTACATTTTCTCTTAATTTTATAATATAAGTAGTATCATTTTGCTTTGCCCATTCTGTTGCTAAACCTGGTGTTGCTTTATAGTCTTTGGTTAAATTCACTAATGGCTCATATATTATTTTTGTGATATCTTGTATATTTTTGTTATTACTTAATATCGGATTAATGGTATCAAATTCTGCTATTCCTAGTCGTATTTCCTTTACTCTTTCTGATGTATTATCAGTTACTTGGGATTGTTGTTGATTTTCTTGTTCATCACTTCTCATTTTAAAAAATGCAAATATCATAATTCCTATAACAAATACTATAAATATATATTTAAAAAGATTAGATTTCATATTTCACCTCTATCTTTGTTATCATATCTTATATTGGCATTTTTTTCAAGGTTTCTTAGTTAAATAATTTTATATTTATTTTTCTTCAGCTAGATGTTTGCATAAAAGCAGACAGCTTTTATATATCTTGCTTATTATACAAAAATATTATACACAAAATTCGTTATCATACAAAGAATACTCCCACAAACTGTTGGAATTGAAAAACTAATAAAACTCCATTTCCAACTTCCTGTTTCTTTTTTTATTGTTAATAATGTAGTTGCACAAGGGAAATGTAAAACTGTAAATAACATCACATTCATAGCTGTTAATATTGTCCATCCGTTTTGTTTTAATATTTCTCCTATTGCAAAAGTATCATCCAAATTTACTAAAGATGTGCCTTGTAAATAACACATAAGAATAATTGGTAATACAATTTCATTTGCTGGAATTCCTAAAATAAATGCTGTTAGAATATACCCATCTAATCCCATTAATTGTGCTAATGGATTTAAAAAATTTGCTATTATTGTTAATAAACTTTGACCTTGTATTCCGATATTGGCAAATAACCAAATGACTAAACCTGCTGGTGCTGCAACTGATATTGCTCTTCCTAATACAAATAGCGTTCTATCAAAAATAGATCTTATAACAATCTTCCCTATTTGTGGCTTTCTATATGGTGGCAATTCTAACACAAAAGATGATGGCATTCCTTTTAAGATTGTTTTGGATAATATTTTAGAAATAAATAATGTTAGAAAAATTCCTAGTAAAATAGCAAATAATACTGCTAATGTAGATAATATACTAGGCCATATCCCTTGCATTGTTCCGGCAATAAAAATACTTGCGATTGTGATTAAAAATGGAAATCTTCCGGTTACATGGTACAAAGTTGTTGGTTAAAATAGCAATTAGTCTTTCTCTTGGAGAGTCAATTATTCTACACCCAGTTACTCCACAACTATTACAACCAAATCCCATGCACATGGTGAT
>CALXME010000064.1 GCA_944389395.1 uncultured Clostridia bacterium
AAAACTATCCATATTGCATCTATTGGTGTACTTGGCATATCTGCATCTCCATCTGTAAAAATTATCTTATTTTCAACTCTTCTTGTAAATGCATTAACAGCCGCATCAAAGTTAGTTCCACCACCACCATAAAATTCCAAATTATCAATATCGGATACATCTTTAATTTCAATAAAACCATAAAACTTTGTATCAAAACATCCAACTTTAACTTTAGATGTTTGTAATATATTTTTACATTCTCTTAAAAAATTTCTAAGTAGTGTTTCATCTATAGAACCACTTGTATCTAAAACGATTTCTGTCTCTGGTCTTGGTATTTCCTCTAAATATGCTGTTACTACACCATCTTCTATTCCAGCATTTTGATATGACCAATCAACATCATATTTAACAGCTTCTTTTAATAATCTTCTCCAATCAATAAATGGTTCAGATGTTCCAATGTCAGTTATATTTCTTCTTTCGCCATTTGTAGTGTTTCCATGACCATGTGACCTACTAGCTAATGCATTTCTTAATTCTTCTAGTTGTTTTTTTCTTTCTATTTTATTCTGTTTAAATGCTTCTTTCTCACCTAATTCTGTTAACTTTTTGATTACTTCATTCTTTTTCTTTTCTTGCTCTTTATTTTGGTTTTCATCCAGTTGTTGTAGCTGTGATTGTTGTTCTTTTTTCTTATCAAACATTTTCCTTAATTTATCTAACAAGCTTTGTTTATCTTCACCCTTGTCGTTAGATTGTCCTGTATTAGATTGTGATTGTTCTTCTTGATGTCTCTTTTCTACTGCTTTATCCCACATAGAATGAGTGTCATGCCCAACATCTTGTTGTTTTTCTTCTTTCTGTGAATCTTCGACTGATCCACTACAACTTTGCTCTTGTGATTGTTTATTTTGTTCTTGTGAACTTTCACTACTAGAGCTGCTTTGTTGTTGAAATTGTGATTGCTGTTCATTGTTTCCATTTTATCCATTACCACCACTTTGTTGTTGGCTACCTTTTTGATTTTTACCATTGCCCTGTCCATTTGGTTGTTGCTGTTGTTTCTTTTCCTCTAAAAGCTTTTTGTACATTTCTTCTGCATCATAATTTATTGCCTCTGGAATATCAACAACACCTTCAACTATAGGTAATCCATCTTGTTTTAGAAAAGAATTTATAACTGAATCAGTTGCTATATTCCATAAATCTTTATCTTTGCCTTCACTTCTAAAAATATGATCAAATGCTATATGACATATTTCGTGAGCAAAAATAAATGTTTTTTGGTCATCTGCAATAGATTCAATAAAGTTTGGATTATAATAAATGGTTTTGCCATCTGTTCCTGCTGTCCCTACTGCTGGTTCAGCAATAAAGTTGGAATTAGCTACTACACTTCCAAAGAAAGGATACTTAACTAATAATCTTCTTTTAATAGATTCTACATTCATAGGCTATCCTTAGATATATGCTAATAATGAATATACTTCTTCATTTATTTTATTAACAGTTAAATCAGAACAAGTAACAATAACCAAACAATTTTTAGGTAATTCAAATGTACTAACTTTTTTATATTTAATTATCTCAATAAATTTAGTTTGTTCTTCTAATGGGATTTCATTTATATTTTCAATTACTAAAACTGATGTGTTTGTTTTACTTTTATCTAATAATTCTTTATACCAAAGTGGAGGACAAAAATCTGTATTTTCATAATGTCCATTTAATTCAGATCTATCAATATTTGATTTTATAATAACTGAATTATTAAAAGAATTAGAAGGTATGTTTTGAACCAATAATGGAGATACTCCAGATTTAATATAATTTTCTAATAAATTTAATCTTTCTTTATTCATCTTCTTATTCCTCCTTGTGATAAGCTATCAGCCATTTGTACTTCTGCAAGGCGTTCTAATCTTCTCTCATCTCCATGTGCCCACATAGATTCAAATGCAGCTCTTGGTTCTGCACCTACTTGCTTCATAAAATCTCTTACTACTTCAAAATGCTCATCATCAACAGAGGATAATCCAACTGCTGTTGCAAATTTTTGTGATACATCCATTTCTAAATCTCTCTTTGAATAATTATGGTTAATTACATCTTCAACACTTATTACTTGCCTACTTGCAAATGCTGTAAAATCCTTTGTCAAATCTTCTCCTATTAATGCTCTTAACATTTCTGGCTGTTTAGTTTTATAAAGTAACTTAGATGCCATTTCCCATTTTCTTGGGTCTGCATTAGGTTTATCTCCAGTATATGGAGTTCTTAAGACATCATGACCACTATAAGACTTATATGCTATGTAAGCATATATAGAAGGATGAATTTTGGCCTCTGGTTCTTCCTCTTTATAATCTAATCTTTCGTATTTTTCTTTAGGTGTTGATGCCCATTTTAACCAACTATCTACTGTTGTATGGATATAAACATGAGCAAATCTGTTGAATAATGGTTCAGCCATTTGATTTGCAGCTAATGAATCATTTAAATCGTTTCCAGCAGCAACTATTCTTGCATTAGGTGGCAATTTCCATTTACCATTTACTTCACCATCTAATATTATATTAAATGCCATACCTTGTATAGAAGGAAGGGCATTTGTAAGTTCATCAAAGAATATAATATGAATTTTATCTGGTTCAGCTTCACATTTTTCTAATACGCGTTGATACCATGTTGGTGGTACATCAATCATTTCTCCTGTTGCAGCGTTATAAACACTCTTTCCATTTAAGCTATCAGGAGTTGCATTTCTCATATATATTATTTCTAAGTCTGGATCTAATTGTTTTACTCTTGCTGATTTACCTTCACTTGATCTTCCATGTAAGAATACTGAAACATTACTTTCTACTGCTCCTCTTATTATATCTTCTTCTGATACTCCATCAAAATTGAAACCATAAGGGTTTTGTTTTCTTACCGGTTCTTTCCCTTCTAAATTTTGGGTTTGCTCTACTGATGTAGTTTGTGAATAAACTCTATCAGTTATTATTTCTTTAGCAAAAATAGTATTCATAAATCGGCTAATATCTGTTTTTTCAAAATCACCTTTGTAATCTCTACAATTTTTAAATTGTACTCCAGAAAAAATTATTTTTTTGCAGAGTGCTATATTGGCTTTTTCATCTACTAGCCAAGTTATTGGTTCAACACGAACCCAATATGTATTTCCTGATTGAATTGTTCTACCATCAGACAAAACCTTTCCATCACAGTTTGAATCACCAACAAAACGAATATATTTACTTCCATTATATTCATATTCAGTATGAGCTCTAGGCC
>CALXME010000065.1 GCA_944389395.1 uncultured Clostridia bacterium
TTGTATTTTAAAAAAAGAAGTGCACATAAGTTGTGCAATAAGATTTATAACTGTATAATACCTTCCAAGCAATTTATTTGTCATTGAAGGAGGTATTGAAAATGGCAAATTATTGTCATCTATCTTATGAAGATAGAAAAAATATTGAAGATGGATTAAATGAAAATAAATCCATTAATCAAATAGCTAAAGAAATTAACAGATCTCATACAACTGTTTTAAGAGAAATAGATAGAAACAAAATATATTTTAAACCTAAACAGTATGGAACTTATAAAAATAATAATTATGATAGAGATATATCATGTTCCAGACTTGCTAAATCGCCTTATGTTTGTAATGGGTGTAAATCTAGAAGTGGTTGTAGAAAAGAAAGATATACTTATTATGCTAGAAAAGCAGATGATTCTTATAGAGAGGTTAAAAGTAACACTAGAAAAGGAATTAATTTAACTCCAGAAGAAGTATATGAAATTAATAAGACTCTTACTCCATTAATTAAAAAAGGACAAACTATAAATCATTTATATATTAACCATCCTGATATTTTAGATTTTTCTAAACCATCATTTTACAATTATGTTAATAATGGCGTTTTTGAATTTGGTCCATTAGATTTTCCTAGAATAATAAAATATAAGAAAAGAAAAAACTCTAATAAAAGAAGAACTAGAAAAGAAAGAGAAATACTAATTAATAGAACTTATGAAGATTTTATTAAATATATTTCTGAACATCCAGATGTTAACATAGTGGAAATGGACACGGTTGTTGGCTTACAAGAAGAAAGTGATTGCTTTCTTACCCTTTTATGGAGAAAATCTAAATTTATGCTTATCTTTAAATTAGAAAATCAAACAACCGATGAGGTATCTAGAGTATTTAACATTTTACAAGAATTAATTCCTTATGAAGAATACAAAAGACTATTTCAAGTCATGTTGACAGATAACGGGCATGAGTTCTTTGTTGTGAATAATATAGAATGTATTCAGTCTACCGGAGAATATGTAACTTACTTATTCTTTTGTGATCCTCACATGTCCTGTCAAAAGGGGATGATTGAAAAAAATCATGAATTTATTCGATATATATTACCTAAAGGTTCATCGTTTAAAAATATCACTCAAGAAGATTGTAATATATTTATGAATAATATTAATTCACTATGTAGAGATTCTTTAAATGGAAAATGTCCTTATGAAGCAATGCTATTTTTATGTGATGAATATATATTAAAAAAATTAAATTGTTATTATATTAAACCAGATGAGGTAATATTAAACAATTCATTGCTTAAACATTAATTTTTTCTTTTTATTTTTTGTTATTTTTAAAAAGTTATTTTTAAATTGTTTGTCAAGGTCGCAAAGCGTTTATTTCAACCTTTACAACAATTTATAAAATAACCAAACTAACAAATAAAAAAATAAAAAAGATATTTATAACCACCAATTATAAATATCAGTTTTGACAAATAAATTGCCCAATATTAAAAATGAATTAACTGTAGACATTGTGCACTTAGTTTTAAAAAGAGTTCAATTTCTACACTTTTTGTCGTGGAATAAAACTTCTTTGACAATTAATAATATATCACATTTTTAAATTTTTTCAACTTTTATAATTTTAAATACCATTTTTTTTCTTATAAAAAGTGCATTTTCTTTTGAAAATACACTTTTATTACCTAATTGCACTTAATTGTGCACTTTAGATTGATTCAACGAATAATAAACTTTAGCTGTTCCGGTTACACTCTTATAAGATAATCCAGTTCTTACTGCTTGGAATGAAAAATAATATAAATTAGAATAGTTTAATCCAGTAATGCGAATACAAGCAGCACTAGGACTGTTGCCTGTCGTATAAGTAGATACAACGCCGCCATTAACTCGGTACAGACGAACCATCATCTTAGGAGAATATCCAGATTCAACGGAACGAATCGAATAATCCAAAAACAAAACTCCATCAGTTGATGATTGAAAGTAATAATTGGTATACAGTTCTTGCCAACCAACTTCAACTAAGTTTGCAGTATAGGCACCATTGCTAGCAATATTCCAAAATGTCTGTGGAAGAGACAAACCTTTTGTTTGCTTCGAAAACAACTCATCGACAGGATTTTCATATTGGAAGACAGGTTGTGGATTTAAAAATGCCTCTACCTCTACAGCACTAACACCGTAAGGAAAAATAAAGCCAGCAAGCATAGCACATAAAAGCCATATTTTTTTCATTTCTTTTTCTCCTTTCTATTACTCAACTTCATTATGACATATGAAGTGAACAATCGCAATAAAGTATCTGTCACATCAAAAATACCTAACAAACTGATCCACTTTATAATTTCCATGAAGAAAACAATTCCAATTATGAAAATAAAATAGTGTCGTTTGTCACAATCAACCCATAAACATAAAATAGAAATAGGAATCATAATCGTCACATTAATGACAATATTTTGGAAAATAGAACCAAGTAAAATAAAATTAGTTGGATGAAAAAGATAATCAAAAAAATCGAGAAAAGGTAGCCAATTAAAGCGTTGTCCCAAAAGAGAAAAATAACGATTAAAATCCATCACACTATGATAACGAACTACAAAATAAGCAAGAAATACAACTCCCAAATAAAGGAATAATAAGAAATAAGCCCGTTCTTTTTTTTGAAACAACTTTTCAAAATAATGTTGCCATCCTAGGGCAGTATTAGAAACTGTAGAACGCTTCCCACCATTTAAAATCGCATCCACATCAACTTTTAAAATACGACTTAACTGCAGTAAGATTGCAATATCTGGGACACTAACACCACGTTCCCACTTGCTAACAGCACGGTCCGTTACATAAAGCATATCTGCTAAATCTTTCTGTGTGTAATGAAGTTCTTTTCTTCGTTTATAAATAAAATGACCGACTTCTTTTGAACTAAATGCATTTTCTTTCATCATAATCACTCCTTAGATAAATTATAAAGAAAAAAAGTAAATTTGTAACCAAACTGTTAGTTGAGTTTTAAATAAACTAAAAAGATGCCCATAAAGGACATCTTTTAGACACTACTTAGCGAGGTAATCAAGTAGCATCATATTCATTGTACGGAAATTCACAGGTTCTGTCAACTCATTTTAAGAAATTCTTTCAAATTTTAAAAAACGATAGGTACCATCTTCATTCTTCTGAAAAAGA
>CALXME010000066.1 GCA_944389395.1 uncultured Clostridia bacterium
TGGCATTGGTTCCAGGTATGGATGCCAAATTTTTGTTAAAAATTTGGCATCCATACCTGGAACCAATGCCAACCCCACCTGGAACCAATGCCAACCCAAACCTGGAATCACGCCAATTAAAGAATAATACAAATCAAACCGCCACTACCCTCATTTACAATACGTTCTAATGTTTCTTGTAACTTAACTTGTGCATCTTCAGGCATTTTAGAAAGTTTTGTTTGCAAGCCTTCATTAACAAGTTCATGTAAGCTCTTTCCAAAGATATTAGATTCCCAAATTTTTTTAGGGTCACTTTCAAATTCAGAAAGTAAATAATTCACCAATTCTTCAGATTGTTTTTCAGAACCTACAATAGGAGAAACCTCAGTTGCTACATTTGTTTTTATTAAATGAATACTAGGAGCCATAGCTTTTAATTTTACCCCAAAACGAGAGCCTTGTTTTACCATTTCAGGTTCTTCTAAAATAAGTTCATCCATAGAAGGAGTCACAATTCCATAACCTTTTCTATCTACTTCATCCAAAGCATAAGCAATTTTATCATATTTCTTTTTTGTTTTAGACAAATCAGAAATAATACTAAACAAATCTCCCTCATTAGTAACATTAACACCAGTAATTTCAGAAAGAATTTGATAAAATAAATCATCATTTAGAGAAACATCAATATTAACATTTCCAGAACCTAATTGGATATCTTCAATAGAAGATTTACTAATAATATCAGTCTTTTTAATTTTATCAATACATCTAGAAACATCTTTTAAAACACGAATATCAGAAAATGCTTCTCGCATTTGATCTAATAATTTGACTCGTAAAGGATGATTAAAATCTAAGCCATCTACCCATTTAGGAAATTTAATACGAATTTGATTAGCAGGGAATTCATATAAGATTTTAGAAAAAATAGTATTAATATCTTCTATTGTCAAATATTCACAATTAGTAGGAATAACACTAGTACCATATTTTTCGCTTAATGTATCTGCTAATTCTTTTGTATAACTAGAAGAAGGCTCTTCAGAATTTAGTAAAATAATAAAAGGCTTATTTAATGCTTTTAATTCACTAACAACTCTTTCTTCAGCTTGAATATAATCTTCTCTAGGAATATCAGTAATAGTACCATCAGTTGTCACTAAAATACCAATAGTAGAATGTTCTTCAATTACTTTTTTTGTACCAATTTCAGCAGCTGTTTCAAAAGGAATTTCTTCTTCTGACCAAGGTGTTTTAACCATTCTTGGCATATCATCTTCCAAATAGCCAATAGCATTATCTACTAAATATCCGGACACAGTCTACTAATCTTGTTTTGAATTTTAAATTATTATCTAAAGTAATTTCAATAGCCTCATTTGGTACGAATTTTGGTTCTGTAGTCATAATTGTTTTTCCACCAGCACTTTGTGGCAATTCATCTTTTGCACGTTCTTTTTTATAGTTATTTTCAATATTAGGAATAACTAGTAAATCCATAAATTTTTTAATAAAAGTAGATTTACCAGTTCTAACAGGCCCCACCACTCCTACATAAATATCCCCATCTGTTCTTTTAGCAATGTCTTGATACAATCTTGTATTTTCCATCTATATACCTCCTTAAATCTCATAAAAATGTTTGTACATTACTTTAATTAATGTATATTGGTAATAGGAGTTAAATATGACAAGTTTTCTAAAAAACTTGCGAAAGAAATGTAAATATGGTAAAATGGCAATGTTAAGCAAAAAACATATAATATAAAAAAAGTAAAACTTAAAAAGGGGCTGACTAAAATGGATAAATTACAAGATGTAATAGAATTACTAAAAGAATACCATCAAGAACACATCATACAATTATTAGAAACATTAGAACCAAATAAAAAAGAAGAATTAATACAACAACTTAATAAAATAGATTTTCATCAAATGAAAGAACTATATGAAAATACAAAAAGAGAAATTGAAATTAAAGAAAATAAAATAGAAGAAATTAATTATTTAGATAAAGCTAAATTATCAAAAGAACAGAAAGAAGAATTTGATAAATTAGGAGAAAATGCAATAAGAGCTGGAGAATATGCAGTTGTTACAATGGCAGGTGGTCAAGGAACAAGATTAGGACACTCAGGCCCAAAAGGAACATTTAAATTAGATGTATATGGAAAAGGAAAATATCTTTTTGAGATTTTAACAGAAAATTTAAAACAAGCCAATGAAAAATATGATGTTATTATCCCATGGTATATTATGACAAGCAAAGAAAATAACCAAGAAACTTGTGAATTCTTAGAAAAACATAATTACTTTGGATATAACAAAGAAGAAGTACATATATTTACACAAGGAGAGTTGCCATTATTAGATACCAATGGAAAATTATTAATCAATAAAGAAAAAAAAATCAAAGAAGCATCTGATGGTAATGGAGGAACCTATTATTCTTTAAGAGCTAGTGGAAATCTAGCAGATATGAAAGAAAAAGGAATTAAATGGGTATTCATAGGGGGAGTAGATAACGCACTTTTAAAAATGGCAGATGTTACTTTATTAGGAATGGCAATTCAAAAGAAAGTACAAATAGCATCTAAGTCTATTGTAAAAGCAAATCCACATGAAAAAGTAGGTGTATTTTGCAAAATGAATGGACACCCAAAAGTAATAGAATATGCTGAACTACCAGAAAAAATGGCGGAAGAAAGAAATAACCAAGGAGAATTAAAATATGGTGAATCTCATATCATGTGTAACTTATACACAATTGATGCTATAGAAAAAATCAGCAAAGAAACATTAATGTACCATTGTGCATTAAAAAAGAATTCTTACTTAGACGAAAGTGGAAAAGAAGTTATACCAGAAGAACCTAATTCTTATAAATTTGAATCCTTTATTTTTGATGCTTTTGAATTTTTTGATGATATTGCTATTTTGAGAGGTAAAAGAGAAGAGGATTTTGCACCGGTAAAAAATAAAGAGGGAGTAGATAGCCCAAGAACTGCAAAAGAATTATATGAAAAATATTGGAATAAACAATAAATTTGTAGGTTGGTATTAGTTCCAGGTTGGGTTGGCATTGGTTCCAGGTATGGATGCCAAATTTTTAACAAAAATTTGGCATCCATACCTGGAACCAATGCCA
>CALXME010000067.1 GCA_944389395.1 uncultured Clostridia bacterium
TACTTAAGTATTAATCTCACTCGCATAGCGAGTGGATTTTTGTATCACCTCTGCGGTGATACATCCTAAAGGTTATTATAAAGGACTGCAATTTTGCAGTCCAGTTTTTACATATGAGTAAGTTCACTTAATATAATTTCTTCTGCAATATTTTTATAGTTATTCATTAATTTTACCCAGTTTAATTGATTAATTTCTTTACTTTTTTCAGAAAGTAATTTATCTGATTTTTTAAATTGTTCCATTAGATTATTTAATCTATTTTCACATTCATTACTAACTGAAACAAGGTAATTAGTCCATTTTTCATTAAAAGAGTAGTGTAAAGTGCTTTGTTATTCTGTTTCAGATAGTGCAATTTTAGTAATCCATATTTATTAATTCTTTTATAAGTTTGATTTTTAATAGTTAAATCAGGTAAAAAATAATCTCCAACTTTTGTATAATTTAATTTCATTTTCATCTCTCCATTTCTCTATTTAATTTACTAATGATATTTTAGTTTTAGGTACTAATATTAAAATGTCATTTAACTTATTATCTTCAACATAAGGACAACTAATAATACCATCAATATATAAATGCTCTTTTGATTTTGATATAAAGTCTTCCAAAAATTCATTAGAATACGTATTATTTTCCCATTTTTGTACATTCTTATAGTATCATTAACAGTCATAATCTTGTTCTAATTCTTTTAGTTTTTCTTTGTTAATTTCTTCTTGATATTTAATTCCAATATTGTTATCTGTCATTATTTTATTAAGATATTTTAAATATTCTTTACTACTTTTTGTTATAAATTCATCTGTAAATTTTATATTTTTAATTTCAATATTATAATTTTTATCTCTGGTAATTTCTATTTGTGATACAAGTCTGTGAATCATATCTCTTTTAGATTCTCGTGATAATAAATCATATAGAAAAGTAAAGCTGATATTTTTAATATTAGTAAAAATCAAATTATTTTTTTCTTCTACGCAATCTAGTTTTTTAATTAGTTCTACTGTATATTCTTGTGATGAATTATCTGGATCAAGACTAATTTTCTTTTTGTTTAATTTATCAATTTCTTTTTTGATAACATCGTTTTTATAATTAATAGTTTCTACATCTAGGTTAGAACTTAAATATAAATCAACTAATCTCTTTTCTTGTATTTTTAACTTTTCAATAGCTTTTTCTATTTCTTTTATATCATTACTTTTAGTAGAATTACAAGTAATAATTTCGTTATCCATAGAAAGCATAAAGATAGTTAATTCCTCTAATATTCGTTTTGATTTGCTTTCGATTTTTTCGGTATTATAATGAAGTCCAAAACCTTTGCAATTATGATTTTTACATCTTAAATGATAATATACTTTTAGTTTTCCGTTGGGATATTTAAAGGATTCTGATGAACTCATAATATTGCCACATATAGGGCATTTTACTGATCCTGAAAATAAATGAATATATTCTCCATAATTTGAATGTTTATTTTTAACTAACACATTTCTTGTTGCATTCCAAGTAATTTCATCTATAATTGGTTCACAATAATTTTCAACTCTTAAAATATCTTGTGGTTTTCGTTTATATTTACCATATTCAAATATACCAATATAAATAGAATTAGTTAATATTTTATAAACTCTATCAGATGCCCACTTACCTTGTTTTAAATAAGCGTTATTATCTTTCATAATCGTTGCTATACTTCTTGTTGAATTGCCTTGTTTGCATAGTTCAAATATCCCTTTAACAACTTGTACCTCAATAGGCTCTATTTCTAAACGACCAGTTTCTTTATTTCTAATATAGCCATAAGGTGCTTTACTAGGGTGTATTTTCTCTAATGCCATTTCTTCCATAGCACGTTTCGTTCTTGCTCCAATTTCTTTTCTTTCTCGTTGACCAAAGACTAAATTCATACCAAAAATCATTCCACCATTAGCAGTAGATACATCATAAGGTTCTAATATTAATTCAATTTTTACATCGTGTTCTTCACAATAATTAAGTAACCAAAATCCATCATAATTATTTCTTGTAAGTCTATCTACTTTAATAGCAATTAATTTATCAATCTTTTTAGATTTTATATCAGCAAGTAATCTCTGCATTTCTGGTCGCATTAAATCTTTTCCAGAATAACCTGCGTCATTATACACATCTACAATAATATAATCATTTTTCTCACAATATTCTTTAATCATACGAAGTTGTGAATCAATAGAATAACCGTTATCTCTTTGGTCGTCTGTACTAACTCTTACATAAATACCACATCTCATAAAATATCATCTCCTCACTTGTTTCCTCACTTAAACGCAAAATAACAGACACTAAATTGAAATTTTTTAATATTTCTTATTAGTTTCCTCATTAATAAATGAAAATTATAGTCTAAACTTTAATTTTATTTAAAATTTGTTTAATTTCTTTGAGATTGTATTTTTGATTATACTCTTTAGTATAAAATGGTTTGTTAGATATTTCATTTACTTTGTATTCTAGTATTGTAAGAGTAATAGGATATGTAATCAGATATTCAGTGGGTTCTATAACTTGTAAATTGGTATGTAGTAGATTTTTAATCTTGCCATTTTTAATTTTATACTTATAACCTTTAATTGTTTCAAGTATTTCCGTATTTGGCTTTAATGTCTGAATAGTTTTAAATTCAAGCATAAAAAATGTCCTCCTTCCTAGAAAGAGAACAATGCTTTTATATAAAATAAAAACTCACGAACTTTTTACAGCCCGTAAGTTGTATTCAAATGGAGCGGATGAGGAGAATCGAACTCCCGTAATCAGCTTGGAAGGCTGGGGTTCTACCATTGAACTACATCCGCA
>CALXME010000068.1 GCA_944389395.1 uncultured Clostridia bacterium
CTTTTCTCGTTGTATCAGATGGTGATACAGCGACAGTAGTAAAATTCTAATGAAAAATCAAAAAACTTTTTTCGCTGCACACAATGTGTGTGCTGCAAGAATTGTGAGATTAATGTAAAATATTTTTTCGTTTGACCAAATGGTGGTCAAGCGACAATGCAATAATAGAGATGAAAAGATAAAATTTTTCTCATGGAACAATGTGGCGAATGCGACTTTGTTAAAAATTGCTTGAGAAAGTAAAAAAATATTTCCCGCAGGGACAAATGTTGTCCACGCGAGAATTGTAAAATCATTTTAAAAGGATGTGTGAAATGTAAAATTAAAACTAAAAACAAAAACAAATAAAAATTAAAAGGAGAATAAAATGAAAAAGATTGATACAAGTAAACTTATGGAAGTAAAGCTTAGAATTTACAGTTATGGGACTATTGAAAGGTTGAGTAAATGTTTTGAAAAGCACAGGGCCGATTTTAGAAACAAAAACGAATTTCTTGTTCATGTTATTACAAACGGTTTGGATATTTTAGAATTGCAAGATGAAAATTTTAAAGATTACTATCAAAAAATGGAAAGTATATCAGAAAAGATAACTCACTTTGAAAATCATTTGTCTACTAAAGAAGATATGTATATTCAAGATTTGAAAATGATAAATGTTCAACAAATATTTATAGAAAAATTATTGTCAAGAATATATAATTTGGTTCTTGCTCATGATGATGAAAGAACATTGCAAGCAAGATATGTTGAAGCTGGAATGTATGACAGATTGCCAGAAGGTTTGCAGGAACTAAAAAATGAATATTTAAAGGCAATTGGGATAGAAGAAGATAAAAATGGTGACTGAAATAGATAAATTTATTAGAAGCAGGATAAGGAATGGGGATATTTTGAAAAATTATGCTCGTTTTTGTTAGTAAAATAAAGCATTTTACTGGGGCAAAATAAAAACTCGCAGAATCAAAATTGATCCATTCCCCTTATGCGACAAACGGGATGCCCGTTTTCGTTATTTATTAAGAATTCAACAAACAAAAGGGGTAAAAATGAGGAAAATAAAATATGCAAAAAATATACAAAGCATAAATCTTAAAACAAATAAAGAAAGAAAAGGACAAATCAAATTCTATCCGTCAGTAACCAAAAGTGTTGGCGAAACTTTAAGCAATTATTTAATTGATTACATTAAAAAAGGTGGAGATAGAAATAATCTCACACCCGATAATGTTTTTAAAAAGTAATATTATTTAGAGATGTTGTCTTTAGCAATTCTATAAATATAGTTTGTTCTTGCTATATCTTTTGCACTTGACCAAGATACAACATCATCTCCCCAACCTACTTGTTTTGTAAAATATGCACCATTTTCGATTAAAAATACAACAATTGCCCAGAAGTTTGAAAGATTAGGATTTAACTTCTCTAATAATTCATTTATTTGGTTTTGTATATATTCTTGTGAAATATCGCGTCCTTCACTATATGGATTATATATATTTTTTTGAGTATATTTTCTTTCTTTCATGCTAGATAAAGTGTTTTTAAATATATTTAAGTTATTGCAATCAATTAAATCTATTAATTCAACTTTATTTTCATTAAATCTTTTCAGAATATCAAACAATCCAAATTTTGTGAGAGCAGCAGAACTATATTGGTATTGTTTTAAATCTGTCAAATTTGAGTTTGTAAAATTGACTCTATGATAACTATCTAATGCTGATAGTCCTTTATGGTGTTCAATTTTTACTGGCAAGGATTTTTCATCAAAAACACCAAATGTTTCAAAGTTTTTACTATCAAAGTTAAAAGAGGGAATATATTCTTTTTTATAAGGTAGTCCATCATTTTCTAATTTTTCTTTACAACATGATATTATTGTTTTTATTTTATTGGCAAATTCATAATCGCTTAAATATTTTTGAATTTTATTTTTGGTTTCAGAGCTTATTTTGTTTTCATTTTCATCAAATACAAAATATTCTTTGGGTATGTTAAAAAATTCAGCAATTAGAGTTGCATTTGGCAAAGAAATATCTCTTTCTTCGTTTTCCCAAGCAGAAATAGTTTTGTCTGAAACATTTAATTTTTGTCCTAGTTCTTCTTGTGAGAGATTTTCTATTTCTCTAAACATTTTTAATTTTTGCCCCATAGTTAATTTAGTTTTTTCCATAATCTTTCTCCTTTTGATACTTAAATTATAGCATAGCTATTTTGAAATATATCTCTACAAATAAAGGATAATACAAAAAATTTTATTAAAGATTTAAAAAGCAACTCTACAAATATGGATTTCAGTCTTCTAGACCTATTAAATAATCAGCACTTACTTTAAAATATTTACAAAGTTTAATAATAATATCAATCGATGGTTCTCTTATTCCTTGTTCATAGTTAGAGTATGCACTAAGAGTAATTCCTATTGCACTTGAAATTTCTTTTTGAGATACACCTTTTTCTTTTCTTAATTGTTTTAATTTTTCATTTATCATAATTACACAATAACACAGAATGTGTAATATTTATTGACATTACACAAATTGTGTAATATAATTTATAAAAAGGAGTAAATATGCCAAATAAAAAACGAGCTGTAATAGATGCGAGATTTAGTTCGCATAATCAAACTGAACAATCTATTGAAGGTCAACTTCGTGAATGTTATGCTTATGCAAAAAAAAATGGTCTTATTA
>CALXME010000069.1 GCA_944389395.1 uncultured Clostridia bacterium
ATAATCGCGATAATGAAGTTTTAGTTACTGATATGAGTGGAGCCGAAGTTTGGGTTCCTAAAAATCCTAAAAAAGTAGCAGCTGTTTCCCCATCTACTGGTGATTTAATGATAGCGTTTGGCTTGGGCAATATTTTAGATGGCACTTATTATAGCGTTATGGATAATCCATGGACTAAAGTTATTTATCCAGAATCAAATGATTTGTTTGGCTATGACTACGATAATAGTGTCGAAACCTTCATTGAAAGAGGTGTTGATTTAATATTTATTCCTGAGCCAGCTACAGCTAAAAATCTTAGAGACCATGGTCTTAATGCACTTTGTGTTCGTCAATTTGCTGAAGATGGATATGGTGACTATGTTTTTGCTTTCTCTGAAATTGTAAGAACAATATGGGGTGATAAGGTCGAAGACAAAGTCGAAATGTGGCAAGCGGATTTTAATAAAGCAATAGAGGATGTCACGACTGTACTTGAAGAAAATGGAGTATATGAAGAAAACAAAAGGACTTTGTATTACATATGTGGAGATAAAGATAGAGGCTTAGGCTATACTGATTTAGGAAAGTCGCTTTTAGAGTATGTATATGATGTATTAAATATTGATTTTATTTGTAATCGTTTTGAAACAAATAGGCCATCAGCAGAAGCAGTGCTTGAAATTAATCCTGACATTGTCGCTATTGGTGGTATTTATCAACAATATTTATTGCAACAAATAAAAATTGTAGAACCTCGGAATAGAATTAAGGGAGTCGTTGACGGACAACTTTATAATATACCTGTTGGCTTTGTGAGTTTTGAGCAAACCTCGGCAGAAAGTTCCTTATTTATTTATGATATGGCCAACAAACTTTATCCAGATTTGTTTGATTATGATATGGTGTCTTTAACAAAAGAGTGTTTATCTAAGTATTTTTCATATGAATTAAGTGATAATGACGTAAATAATATCTTAAAAGGACTTGATGTAAATGGTGAACCACTTATCTGGAAAGAATAAGAAAAAAGTTGGCTTAATATTTATAGGTTTTATCTTTGCGTTAATACTTCTATTTTTTCTTGCATTAATTGTTGGAAAATACTCCATTAGCATTGAAAATTTTTTTAAAGCACTATTTACTACTGATGAAGAGTTTTCGACAGATAGAAGTGTTATTGTAAATTTAAGATTGCCTAGATCTTTAATGGCTGTATTGGTAGGAGCAGGGTTATCAGTTTCAGGTCTTGTTTATCAAGATCTATTTCAAAATAAATTAGTTTCTCCTGATTTTTTAGGAGTTTCAAGCGGTGCAAGCGTTGGTGCAGCTTTTTCAATTTTGATAGGGATGTCTGGTCTGGTTATTTGTCTCTTTTCTTTTACCTTTGGTATTTTAACAATGATTTGCACATTATTTATTGCTAGAGCTTTTAAAAATAAATCCCCGATAATACTTTTACTATCTGGCATTATTATGGGCGGATTTTTAGAGGCTTGCTTAAGCTTTATTAAATTTATGGCTGATACAGATAGTCAACTAGGCGAGATAACTTTTTGGCTTTTAGGTTCATTCCAAAATGTCACAATAAATGACGTTTATATAATTTTGCCTATTTTTATAATTTGCATAACTGTATTATTAGCTATTAGATGGAGAATTAATATTGTTGCTTTAGGGCAAGAGCAAGCCGAAACTAAAGGTTTAAACTATAAATTCTATAAGGCACTTTTAATAGTTATTGTTACCATTCTTACATCTGCTTCAGTAGCTTTTGCAGGAGTAATAGGATGGGTTGCCTTGGTTGTTCCTCATATAGCAAGATTGCTTGTAGGAAGGAATGTTTCAATTAGTCTGCCACTGACCATATTCATAGGCGCTGTCTTTATGCTTTTATGTGATATTATTTCAAGAAGTTTTACATTTTCTGAGATTCCATTATCAGCTGTTTCTGGTTTCATTGGTACGCCTATATTCATTGGAATTCTTATTTTCAAGAAAGGGTATAAAAATGACATTACTAGAAATTGAAAACCTTTCTTATGTATATAAGAATAATCAAGAAGCTTTAGACAATGTTAATTTAAAAATAGATAAGGGAACTATTAATGTTTTGCTTGGATTAAATGGTTGCGGAAAAACTACTCTGCTTAAATTAATTACAGGCCTCTTAAAAGTTAAAAAATCAAAAATATTAATTGATGGGGAAAATATTAATGATTTGAGCAGTAAACAGAAAGCAAAATTTATAAGCTTTGTACCTCAATTATCTAGTAGTGAAGAAGATTTTTTAGTAGAAGATTTTTTGCTATTTGGATTTGTGAGTGACTTAAAGTTTTATCAAGAGCCAAAAGAAGAACAAGTAAATAAAATGAAAGAGGCGGTTAAAAAATTTGAAATTGAACCGCTTCTTACTAAAAAGCTTGACGAATTATCTGGCGGTGAAAGACAAAAAGTTTACATCTGTTCCGCTTATCTGCAAAATGCCCAACTTATTGTTTTGGACGAGCCGATGAGTGCTTTAGATCTTAAAAATCAAAGCTTGATTATTTCGATTTTAAAAGAGCTAAAAGAAGAAGGCAAAACAATTATTTTGTCCACACATAATCCAAATATAGCGTTGGTATTAGATAGCTATGTTGTTCTTATGAATAATGGAAAAATACATAAAACTGGATATTGTACCGATATGATTAAGGTTGAAGTTTTAAAAGATATCTATGGCGAAAAATTGATATCATCAAAAGATACTGATTATGAAGAAGTTACAATTTCTAGATAATGTTAAAGTTTTCATTTTTGATGTTGGGAAAACTCTTTTTGATAAAGATTGCCAAACTAAATGTTCAGAGAAAACGATAAAAGCACTTAATTTATTAAAGAGAAAAGGGTACGAAGTAGGTGTATGTACTATGCGTACAATTAGCCACATTAAAGATATAATTGATTTCGACTTTGATTTTTTTGTTTTAAATAATGGCTCATATCTGGTGTACAAGAACAAAGTATTAATTGACGAGCCGCTAGATATAAAGATTTCAAATAAAGACTTTTTAACATACACACCGTTTGAGACATTTTATTCAACTAACGAAGCCAAAGATAAAGCTAATCAAAATGGTTTTATTGCTGATAAAAAAGGCAAGGCTAGTAAATTTTATAATTTGATTTTGTTTGATGCTGATGAAAATGAAATAAGTAAATTTAAACATCATTATTCCTGCTATATTCGGCGGAAGACTAAAACAATCAGCATACAAAAAGCTGGATGTTCTCGAATCAATGCAATTAATGAATTGACTAAAGCATTAAGTGTGTCTACAGAGCAATTAATATATTTTGGTGATGGACCAAACGATTTAGAGGTCTTTAGATATTTACAAAATTCAATTGCAATGGGGAATTGTTATCCTGAATTATTAAAATATGCACTTTATCAAATAGATACATGTAAAAATGATGGGGTAGCAAAGTTTATTTTTAGCAATTACTTATTAAAGCAATAAAGTTAAATAGTATATGGCATTTACGAGGGTAAGATGGGGGAAACAATTATTAACAAATACTTTAGAA